>JBEKAD010000441.1:0-5091 GCA_050018435.1 Terriglobia bacterium | reverse complement strand
TCGGCTGGCTCCGATGGCATAAATGGTTCCCCTTTCCCCGCCTCGCGCGGCTGTCGAGGACTGAGAAGAATTTATGGGCAGATTCTACCACGAACGAACGGAATCGTTGCAGTTGGAAGAGCGTTCTTTCAAGTGAACTCTTGGGTAGTTACCAAGCGGGCGTAGCGTCTAATCGATTGGTCTGTCAGCATGTACAGGGAGGGCGCCGCAAGGTGAGAGCAAGGCGTGATTTAGTCGCTGAACTCTGGGTTTGGAACCGCCTCGCCGCTGGTCGTTTCCAGGTCGTCCGCAGGACGCGAGTTGAGAGTCGGGATGGCGCCACCAGTCAGAGTTGAGACAGGCGGGTTGTGCGGCAGCCCCCGGTGGACCCTCCTTCCCCCGCCGGATCGCCCGCTCTACATGCCGGTAAACGCCCAACCCGCGGTTGTGCGTGGCAGGCAACCGGTGGTCGAGGGGTCACTTCCTCCCCTTCTCCCCCACCGCCGCATTGCGCCCATAGTTTTTTGACCGCTTCGGGTGGGCATTTTGTCGTCATTATAGGTCTTTTAAACTAGGCTCACTTCGCTATTGACAAAGCCTAGGAGTAGTAACATACTAGTCTGGGTACTGCTTGCTGGCCCCGCAGAAGCGGGATACGGGACACGGGATTAGGGATTCGACGAGCCGTGGGCCCAGAATGGGGAATGAGGGTGCTTCAAGGATTCATCTGCAATAAGAGACTTCGACTTTCGCCGGATGTGCCGCCTTATCAACGCTTTCGAGAAGATCCGGCAGAGATACAGCAAAAAAAGATGTTAGAAAAATACGTTCGAAGCTGTTATGTGTATGAAAACAAACAAATCTCAGACAAAAAGCCCGCAAGAAAATCGGACATTTATGTCTTAGATTCGGACATTTGCGTCGAACCGACACGAATTTTGCAGAAATTCGGGGTGAATTCGCTGTGAAACGATGGAATTTTCCAACCCAATCCTTGGCCGCAGGCAGGGGTGCAGTTTGATGTAGAGGCGGCTTTAGAGGCTGCGGAAAAACTCATGGGAATTGTCATTCTGAGGCGCCAGCAGGCGGCGAAGAATCTGTATTTGCTTGAAAATTCAAATGCAGATCCTTCGCTGCTGCTCAGGATGACAGCTTGGATGGGTTTTTCCGCAGCCTCTTTACGCCGCCATATGGCGAGATAAACTCGCCGCTACGACTTCTTTCCGGTTAGAATGCTTGCTGGGAAGCGACGTGCAAGACGCGGTCTAATAATTCATAGGAATGCACTTCCTCCCCCGAATTGTGGGGGGCCTGGGGTGTAAGTAAGAAGGAGCAAGCGATGTGTGGAATTGTGGCGTATACGGGAAATCAGCCGGCCAAGGAAATCCTGATTGAGGGACTGAAGCGGCTGGAGTACCGCGGCTACGATTCGAGCGGCATTTTCATTATGAACTCCCCGCCCTATCTTGCCCGGGCCGTCGGCAAGGTCGCCGAACTCGAACGCCAAGTGTGGAATTCCGCTCCGGACGGCGTGGCGGGAATCGCCCACACACGCTGGGCCACGCACGGCAAGCCCAGCGTGGCGAATGCTCACCCGCACACGGATTGCGGCGGCAAGCTCTACCTGGTGCACAATGGCATTATTGAAAATTACCTGCCGCTGAAAAAGCGGCTGCTGGAAGCGGGCCACCAATTCAAGTCCGAGACCGACACGGAAGTGCTCGCCCATCTCCTCGAGGCCAACTACCAGGGCAACCTCCAAGCTGCCGTGCAGAAGGCCCTGTTGCAAGTGCAGGGTACGTTCGGCATCGCCGTGATGCACGTCGATCACCCCGACTCTATTGTGGTGGCGCGGCGGGGCAGCCCGATCATTCTCGGCATTGGCGAAAAGGCCTCCCTGGCAGCGTCGGACGCCTCCGCCCTTGCCCAGCACACTGACCAGGTGGTCTTCCTCGAGGACAATGAGGTGGCGTGCCTGGAACCGGGGAAATTCTCCATCACCACCCTCGACAACCGCTCCGTCAGCCGCGGCACCACCAACCTGGATTGGAATATCGAATCCATGGACCGCGGCTCATATCCGCATTACATGTTGAAAGAAATTTTCGAGCAGCCGGAAGCCGTGGAGAACGCGCTGCGCGGCCGGGTGAATCACGCGGAAGCCGTGGCCAAGCTGGGTGGTTTGGAATCCGTGCAGGAACGCCTGCTGCAAGCCCGCCACTTGATTATCGTGAGCTGCGGAACCAGCTATTACGCGGGCCTGTTCGGGCGTTACGTTATCGAGACCCTCACGGATCTGACCGTGGAGACCGAATTGGCCTCCGAGTTCCGCTACCGCAAGCTGAACATCCGGCAGGGAACGGTGGTGCTGGCCATCAGCCAGTCCGGAGAAACCGCGGACACCCTCGCGGCCCTGCGTGAAGCCAAACGCAAAGGCGCGCTGGTGCTGGGGTTGGTAAATGTGGTGGGCAGCACCATCGCCCGCGAAACCCATGCCGGGATTTATTCCCACGCGGGCATCGAGGTGGGCGTCGCCTCCACCAAATCCTTCACATCGCAGCTCACCATCCTCACCCTCATGGCGCTGCTCATCGGGCGCAGCCGCGATCTTTCCTACGAAGAAGGCCATGACATCATCCGCGCGCTGGAAAAGGTGCCGGAGCAGATCCGTGAAATTCTGAAGCAGGCGGGGAAAATCCGCGAGCTCGCCGAAAAATATTGCCACTCGGACCATTTCCTTTTCGTCGGGCGCAAGTTTCAGTACCCCATTGCCTTGGAAGGAGCGCTGAAGCTCAAGGAAATCGCCTACATTCACTCGGAGGGATATGCCGCAGGCGAGATGAAGCACGGGCCGATCGCGCTGATCGATCCCAAGTTCCCCACCCTGGCCCTGGCGCTCGAAGACGGCTCGTATGAGCGCGTGGTCTCCAACATGCAGGAGATTCGCGCTCGTGAAGGCAAGATCATCGCTATCACTACAGAAGGCAATACCAAGCTTGGTAATCTGGTGGATGACGTCATTTACATTCCGCGAACGCACGAAGCCGTGGCCCCGTTGCTGACCGTCGTGCCTCTCCAACTCTTTGCCTATTACTGCGGGGTGCTCCTCGGCCGCGACGTCGATAAGCCCCGCAACCTCGCCAAGAGCGTGACCGTGGAGTGAAACACGCCCCAAGATCTTTCACAATGCCGAGACACTGGGATTGTCAGACTTTTCGCACGGGACCCCGGTACCGTGCCACCGTTGGATCGACAGTCAGCAGAGCCATGCCCTCGACCGTTGCCTGCGCGACAAGAATCCGGTCGAAGGGGTCCTTGTGAAGGGGAGGCAGGCCGTCGATGGCGACGGCATGTTCGCTGGTGACGGGTAGTTCGAGATAGCCGTTATCCAGCAGGCCGCGCCGCAGCAGCCGCGGGTCAACCCGAAAATCACTTCTCCCGAGTCGGCGTTTAATTGCGATTTCCCATAGGCTGGCCGCACTGAAAATCAATTCATTGGCGGGGTCGTCGATCAAGGCGCGTGCAGGGGCAGGCAGCTGGCCGGGTTCACCCGCAGCCCAGAGCAGCAAATGTGTGTCGAGCAGCAGCTTCATTCGGCATCGCCAAAGAGCTTTTCTATCTCTGCCCTTCCCATCCGGTCAAAATCCTGGGGCACCGCGATCTGTCCGGCCAAAAATCCCAGGCGGCGTATCTGTGCGCCAGACGGTGTGTCCAGTGACATGACTTTTACTAACGGCTTGCCGGCTTTGGCGATGATGAACGGATCGCCTTTGGCAGCTTCGTCGACTAATCGCGAGAGATAAGTTTTCGCTTCATGAATATTGACGGTGCGCATGAATACCTCATTAAACTAAGTCTACTTAGTTTAGCTTAGCCTGAAAGTTGTGGCAAGAGGGGGTTGCAAAATGGCGAGCGTGCTCTTACGACCGTAGGGTCGACGCATGTGTCGGTATTGTGCGGAGCGAGCCCCGGCCCTACCACGGGAGGGGACTCGCAGCAAGCCGTTGCTGCTATACTCTGGGGCGCTGTGCCACTCCAACTCTCACAAGAACGGAAACTCTGATGAAAACTTGCTGTCATAGAATACTGGCATGCGTCTGCCTCCTTTGCACGCTAACGCCCGTAGCCTTGGGGCAAACCAAGCAGCCGGTGGATTACGTGGACCCGCACATCGGCAGCGTCTCGCATCTTCTGAAGTCAGAGCCGCCCACCGTGCAACTCCCCTTTGGGATGATGCGGCTGGCCCCGCTGACCAGCCCCGGCATTTCCGACTCCTACCTGGCGGAAAAAATCTATGGGTTTCCGGTGGATGGCGCCGTACTGATGCCCACCACCGGGCCGGTGGAAACGGACCCCGCGAAAAACGCTTCGCTCTACGATCACGATTTTGAAACCGCCATACCTTACTACTATGCGGTGACGCTGGAGAAGACCAACACACAAGTGGAGTTCACCGTTACGGAGCGCGCCGTCTACTTTCGCATCGCGTATCCGAAGCCGAGCGAGCGCCACATGGTGATCCGTGTGAGAGGCGGAATGCTGAGCGCTGACCCGGCCCATTCGGCGCTCTCCGGGTTTGAGGACATCCGCGGCGCGCGGCACTACTTCTATGCTGAGTCGTCACGCCCCTTTAGGGTGTGGGGCGCTTGGGAAGGAAGCAAGGTATCGCCGGGCCTCGCCACCGAAACCGGAACCAACATCGGCGTGGCTCTCACTTTCCCTGCCGCGGCGGCCAATCCCTCCGAATGGCGCATGGGCATTTCCTACATCAGCGTCGAGCAGGCGCGCCGCAATGTGGAGGAGCAGATTCCCGCCTGGAACTTTGCCGCGGTCAAGAGCCGGGCGCGCAACGTGTGGAATCAAGCCTTGGGGAAGATCGCCGTGAGCGGTGGCAGCGAAGATGAAAAAACGATTTTTTATACCGCGCTCTATCGATCGCTCGGCGGCATGGCGGACATCACCGAGGACGGCAAGTATTACAGCGGGTACGACAAGCAGGTGCACGCGACCGACGGGCATGACTTCTACGTGGACGACAGCCTGTGGGACACATATCGCTCCGAGCACCCCTTAGAGCTCCTGCTATCGCCCGGCCGCCAGCTCGACATGGTC
>JBEKAD010000440.1:0-5093 GCA_050018435.1 Terriglobia bacterium | reverse complement strand
ACCTATCGCTTCATGGGCCATTCCATGTCCGACCCCTCGCACGGCCATTACCGCACCAAGGTGGAAGTGGAAGAGCAGCGCCGGCACGATCCCATCAAACAGTTCAGCGCCGCTCTGGAAGCAATCGGAGTCGTCAACCAGGCATACCTCGACGAGCTCGACCAGAGAATCCGTGACACGGTGGAAGAAGCCGTGGCGTTTGCGGAGCGGAGCCCGCAACCCGATGCCAAGGAACTTCACACGGATGTGTATGTAGAATAATCGGGTCATCGGGCCATCGGGTCATCGAGCCATTTCAGGACCAATGCCGCAATTGCTCGGTAGCTAAATGGCCCGATGACCCGATGACTCGATAATTGGAGCGTTCGATGTCCATATTGACCTATCGAGAAGCCCTCAACCAAGCCATGCGCGAGGAAATGCATCGCGACGAGAACATCGTGCTGATGGGCGAGGAAGTGGGCTTCTATAACGGCGCTTACAAAGTCAGCAAAGGCCTGCTGGATGAGTTTGGGCCCATGCGAGTGCTTGACACACCCATCACGGAGTTGGGCTTTACGGGGCTCGGTGTGGGCGCTGCCATGACCGGGCTGCGGCCGATTGTCGAGATGATGACCTTCAATTTCTCCCTGTTGGCCCTCGATCAGATTGTGAACAGCGCCGCCAAGATGCTCTACATGTCGGGTGGGCAGTTTCCCATCCCTGTCGTGATTCGCGGGCCCGGGGGCGCCGGCCACCAACTCGCTGCGCAGCACTCGCAAGCACTGGAAGCCTGGTTCTGCCACGTGCCGGGGCTGAAAGTCGTGGCCCCCGCGACGCCCGCCGACGCCAAGGGTTTGCTCAAGACTTCCATTCGCGACAACAACCCGGTGGTTTTCATCGAGTCGGAAGTGCTTTACGGCACGCGCGGCGAAGTCCCGGAGGGTGAGCACGTGATTCCTCTGGGCGTGGCGGACATCAAGCGCCCGGGCCGTGATGTGACCATCGTCGCGCACTCCAAGATGGTGCTGGTAGCGCTGGACGCGGCGGCGGACCTGGCGAGCGAAGGAATCGAGGCCGAGGTGGTGGACCCGCGCACGCTACGGCCGCTCGACACCGAAGCCATCGTCAACTCGGTGAAGAAAACCAATCGCGTGGTGATTGTGGAAGAAGGTTGGGAGTACTGCGGCGTGGGAGCCCAGTTCGTGGACGTCATCCAGCGCGCGGCGTTCGACTATCTCGATGCCCCCATCCTGCGCGTGACGGGCGTGGATGTCCCCATGCCCTACGCAAAGAACCTGGAACACCTGGCGCAGCCCGACAAGCAGCGAGTGAAGGACGCCGTCTATAAGGTGCTTTACCGGCAAGGAGGCAATTGAATTTTAGATTTTGGATTTTAGATTTTGGATTAAGCGCAGGCGGATGGGGCGTCCACTCCATGAATGCGTTTAATCCTCAGCAATCCAAAATCGAAAATCCAAAATCCAAAATGCACACGAGGGTTCCCCATGGCCGTTAAGGTAATGATGCCCAAGGGCAGCGATACGATGACGGAAGGTAAGGTCCTGAAGTGGCTCAAGAAGGAAGGCGACGCCATTTCCACGGGCGACGCCATGCTCGAAATCGAAACCGATAAAGTGGACATGGAAGTGGAAGCGATGGGCGACGGCGTGCTCCGCAAGATCCTGGTGACGCCCGGCAAGGTGGTGCCCGTCGGCGAATTGCTGGCGGTGATTGGGAAGGCCGACGAGGACATCTCTGCGGTGGTGAAAGCCGACGGCGCGTCAAAAGCAGGAGTCAGGAGTCAGGTCCGATCTCAGGACTCCGATGGAGTCCATCGGACTCCAGAAATCGGAGAGTCAGGAGTCAGTACCAATGCTCCTACGGCCGCCGCGGGAGGAACCGCCGCCGACCTGAAAACAAGTTCTGCGCCATCCGGCATGCCCGCCTCGAGGGAAACGAACCTGGCCGCCAGCCCCCAGCCCCCAGCCCCTAGTCCCGTGCCCGCCCCAGTCGCGGGCGGCCGCGTGTTGGCTTCGCCCCTGGCCAAGCGTATGGCCAAGGATATGGGCCTGGAGCTTGCCGAAATCACCGGGACCGGCCCCAATGGAAGGATCATTCGTCAGGACGTGGAGCGCCGTGCCGCGCGCATCCTGCCGCCCCGCGCGGCAGCGGCCGGCCCGGTTGCCGTTCCCACGCCTTCCCGCGCACCTGCCCCGCTTCTGCCGCGGCGGCCGGCCCCGTCGCCAACGGGTCCCGAGTTTTCCGACGAGCCGCTAAGTTCCATGCGCAAGGTCATCGCCACGCGCCTGGTGCAAAGCAAAGCGCCCGTGCCGCATTTCTATCTCACCATTGAAGTGAATATGCAGCGCGCCAAGGAACTGCGCGAATCCGCCAACCTGCTCGACCCCGAGCTGAAGCTCAGCTACAACGACATTATTTTGAAAGCCTGCGCGGCGGCGCTGCGGCAGAACCCTGAGGTGAACGCTTCCTTCCAGGGCGAGTCGATTCGCTATCACCATCGCGTCCACCTGGGGATGGCGGTGGCCACCGACGGCGGCGGGCTCATCACACCCGTCCTCCGCAATGCCGACACCAAGAGCCTGGCGGAGATTTCCCGCGAATCCAAGGAGCTGGCCGCCCGCGCGCGCACGCGCAAGCTTCTTCCCGAGGAATATACCGGCTCCACTTTCTCCATTTCCAATCTCGGGATGATGGGAATCGACGAGTTTTCCGCCGTCATCAACCCGCCGGAAGGCGCCATCCTGGCCGTGGGCGCGGTGGCGGAGAAACCCGTGGTGGTGGACGGACGCGTGGAAGCCGGCCTGCGCTGCCGGCTGACGCTTTCTTGCGATCATCGCGTCGTGGACGGCGCTACCGGAGCGAAATTCCTGCAGAACCTGAAACAGATTCTTGAAAATCCGGTGTATCTGGCGTTTTGAAGTCGGCTTTTGAGCCCCAAGGGGGGCGACCCAATCCAGCCCAGGGCAACGCCCTGGGAAAAATGGAGCGGTTCCCGCCGCAAGCCCTGAAGGGGCGCGCCATTGGACCGCCCCTTCAGGGCTCGCCCGTATTAATGGATGGATTGTCAACCCAGGCCGATGGCCTGGGCTAGATTAGGTCGCCCCTTTGGGGCTCAAGAAAGCTGCCCTACCTTTGCTTATGCCATTCGAAAACGAACTGGAAGTTGCACGCCGCATCGCCGCGCAGGCCGGGCGCCTGGCGCTGGAGAATCAGGCACAGGGTTTCGAGTCGGAGACCAAGCCCGACGATTCTCCCGTAACCTCCGCGGATCGCGCCAACGAGCGGCTGATCGCGAAGCTGCTGGAGGAAGCCTTCCCCGACGACGGCCTGCTGGGCGAAGAGGGCGCGACGCGCGAGGCGCGCAGCGGCCGCCGCTGGATCATCGACCCCATCGATGGCACGCGCAGCTTTATGCGTGGGATTCCCACCTGGGGCGTCATGCTGGCCCTCGAAGTTGAGGGCGAAATGGTGGTGGGCGCATGTAATCTGGCGGCGCTGGGGGAACTCTATTCCGCGGCGGTGGGACTGGGAGCTTATCGCAACGGCACGCGCATCCACTGCTCGCCGCCGAAAACGCCGGGCCAGGCGATGCTCTGCCTGACAGGCTTCGACAAAGTCACGAGGTGGAGTTGGGGTGAGCGCCTGCTTCCCTGGATAACCCAATTCTGGTCCGTGCGGAGCATGGGCGGCTGCATGGACGCGATGTGCGTGGCCTCCGGACGCGCCGAGGTGTGGATGACGATGGAAGCTAAACCGTGGGACTTGGCGCCGCTCAAGATCATCGGCGAGGAAGCCGGCGCGAGCTTCTTCAACCTCGATGGAAAATCGAGCATCTACGGTGGCAATTGCGTGATGACCATCCCTTCCCTGGAAAACGAAATCCGCCGCTTCTTAGGTATCGATGTGCAGACGTTGCGCAGCCCCTCATTGAAGGTGTGAAAAAATAAACAATCTCACGCAAAGACGCAAAGGCGCAAAGGTCCGCCAAGACAAACTACTTTGTTTTCTTTGCGCCTTCGCGCCTTTGCGTGAGATGTTTTTGCTCGTTCAGGAATTTTTTCACAGCTTCAAACCATCGCATTCCAGGGTTCTGATATAAAATCTGAATCTGCGATACCACCAAATTTCTGGGAGGAACCATGGTCATGAGGCAGCGATGCGGTTCGATTCTGGCGCTGGGTGCGGTGGTGACGTGCCTGGCGAGCACGGCTCTGGCCGCCGGGCAGGCGACATCATCGGGCTACCATGAATTCACCATGACCGCCAAAAACTATGAGTTTGATCCCAGCACGATCACGGTGAAAAAAGGCGAAAAGGTGCGGCTGATCATCACCGCCACCGATTGTGACCACGATTTCAAGCTGGACGCTTTCGACATCAATCAAGTGCTCAAGAAGGGCGACCCTGAAACCATCGAATTCACCGCCAACAAGGCCGGAACGTTTGAATTCAGGTGCTCCTTGTACTGCGGCAAGGGCCACCGAAGAATGAAGGGAAAGCTGGTGGTGGAAGAGTAGCAAGCGTAGCGCCCCGATGCATCGGGGCGGCTCTTCCCTCGACTCGCGCTCCCGAACCCGAGGGCAGGCGTCCGTCTTGGCGATTTGCGGCTTTTGCCAGGGAAGAACCGCGGACCCCAAAAGCGGGGGTCTGGAAAGCGCCGGGATAAACTGGCAGGAAGCAGAGGATGGAAAATCCTCACGAGAAAGGAGTAACGATCCGCTCGGCCCCGAGTTTTGCGCTGCGTGCCGCGAGGTGCACAGTGAAGCGTAAACAGGGGAATAGGTGGGCGGGGTATGGAGCTTCGAAAATGTGCCATCAGGACGCCGACGCTATCAGACCAAGCGGAAGGCAACATGATCCAGGGGCGCTAGCGCAAGTCCCTGAGCAGTCCTGCGTAGTCGTAGACCCCAGACACGCCTAGACACTTCCTGCACGAGAACCGGGAGACCTCCGAGACGTCCCGATCAGTCGGGACCGACGGGCGAAGGCCGAGGCCGGACGGCCCGTATGCACGTCTAGGAGGAGTCGCACAGCGGCATAGTACCGATGAACCATTCGAACCAGGAGGGAAGAACGTCGGCGGAGAATGC
>JBEKAD010000439.1:0-5106 GCA_050018435.1 Terriglobia bacterium | reverse complement strand
AACTTCAGGAGTGTGGGAAGGAACCGGTGCATACCGTTGTAAAGTTCCAGGCGCTCGACGCATTCGCGGCGATAAGCCTTCAGGGTGCAGCCGGTATCCACAATATCGTCGCCCGTCACCCAATTGCGAAAGCCGTTAGCGATGCGGGACGACCGGCGCTTCCACCAAGTGTCCTGCCGGCGGGCCCGGATGCCGCACACGACATCACAATCGGAGAGCATCCGGGCGAGCCGGGGAATCTCTGCCGGATCATTCTGCAAGTCGCCATCCAGAGTCACCACGCCGCGGCCCCTGGCCAAATGAAAGCCCGCCTCCATGGCGGCGGTTTGACCCAGATTGCGGCGGAAGTGCGCGATGCGAATTCGTGGATCGCTCGACTGGGCGCGCTTGAGAAGTTCCAGCGTCGCGTCGGTGCTGCCGTCATCGACAAAGAGGAACTCCACCTCCCCAGACCAGTCCCTCAGCGCGGCCTGTAACTGCTCAAGGAGGGGCGCGATATTCTCCTCCTCGTTGTAAACGGGAACGACGACGCTCAGCGAATCGCTTTCCACTTGCCTCCTCAGGACGGGCAACTTTGCCGGCGCCACGCCCCCACCGGAAATCCATCGGGGTTCGCGGCGCCGCACGGACGCCGGCGGCAAATCGGCCACCTGCTGGGGGTTGGTAATACCCGCCGATTCGACGTAATTTTAACATGCTTGCCGCGCCGGGCCGGGTATTTCCCGGGACTGTTCAACCCCAACCGTAGCAGGCACTTCTTCTGCCGGTTGGATATTCGCCAGAGTGGTACCCTACGTGCATCCTATCGGTAAGGGAATGAATCAAAACAGCACGATGTAACGGATTCCCCGCTGGGGAGAGGGATTATGCAAAGGTCACAACTCCGACTGGCATTCTTGATGATTATGGGAGTGCTTCTTCTCGGAGCTTGCAACATTTCCAAGCTGTTCCAATCGACCGATGACAAGGCGATCACCACCAACATCCAGGCGAAGCTTTTCAGTGACCCCATCTTGAAGACGCGCGACATTCGTGTCGATTCGCGGAATGGCATCGTCACGCTCTCGGGGACGGTAGGCACGGATTTGGAAAGGGCGGCGGTGGAGCAGATTGCCACGCAGGAAGATGGCGTTAAGAGTGTTGTGGACATGCTCAGTGTGACGTCTCAGTCCGCCACGCCCGCCTCCGAGGGCACCCAGACAGCGGAGAGCGCGGCGCCTCCCCAGGTTGCGCCTCCCGCCGCGACGCCGGAGCAACCGGCGCCGGAAAAGCCGCGGCGTGTGCACCACGCTCGGGCGGTGAGCAATGAAGATAAGGCCTCGGCGGAGTTGCACGCTTATACGAACTCAGTTGCTCCTGATGCCGCCGCCAACCCCACACCCACGCCAGCTCCGGCTCCCGCTGCGCCCGCGGCTGCTGCCCCGCCCCCCGTGGCCACAGCGCCTGCCGCGCCTGCGCCGCCGCCTCCGGCGCCGCCGCCCGCTCCCAAGCCGCAGGAGCATCTAACGATTCCGGCGGGAACGGTTGCAACCATCCGCATGATTGATAACATCGATTCCAGCCGCAACCGGCCCGGGGAAGAGTTCGCAGCCAGCCTGGATTCACCCATCGTTGTGGGTGACCGTGTAGTGGTTTCCCGCGGCGCCGACGCGCGCGTGCGCTTGGTCGATGCCAAGACCGCGGGGCACATATCGGGCCAATCCGAGTTGCAGCTCGAACTTATCGCCGTAACAATTAACGGCCTCCCCTATGCAACCCACAGCGGCTACTACCAGCAGCACGGGGGCTCGCGCGGGACGCGGACGGCGGAAACCGTGGGCGGAGGCGCCATCCTGGGAGCGCTGATTGGCGGCATTCTCGGGCGCGGCAAGGGAGCGGCAATCGGGTCGGTCGCGGGCGCCGGCGCCGGAACCGCCGTCCAGGTCTCCACCAAAGGCCAGCAGGTCAAAGTCCCCGCCGAGACTAAACTCGACTTCACCCTCAAGGATCCCGTTACCGTCACCATGGGCGGGAGCCAATGATCACCACCTGATTCGTCAGACTGCCTGAATACGTTGTCACGTTAGATTCCAAGCCAGGCGATTCGTAAACACGGGGCGACGATTCAGGGGCCATTTCCCCAACACCCGTTTGGGCGGTCTGAACGGGACGCGCCATTTATCCGGTTAATTCCGACTTACCGTCAACTGGCGGCCGGCGAGTCCGAACCGGAGCAATGAATCTGCGAAGGACTGGGGGCGGCGGACGGAACGACCGGGAAGCTTGCCACGAAACCAAGCGGTCGGGTAGAAGCAAGGTCGCATTTAACCTGGGTTTGTCGGAAAGTCAGGCGCAAGGCTAGTGCAAGGCGTGATCTGTCACGTCCTCTTCCGCTTGTTCCCGAGGGTAATGGGCTAATCTATAGCAGAGATCCGCGACATGGTGGTAGGATATGCGCATGGCAGCCCAAACCGACCAGGAACTTTGTCGCAGGTGTGGCCACGAGCGAAGTTATCATTACGATTCCGTCTGTCATTGCCCAGTCACTACCCCGCCCTACATATGTATCTGTCTGGCTTTCCTTCCTGCTGAAGGAACAACCAAACCGAAGCAACAACGAAGAAGCGATTAGCGACGACCTGTTTTGGTGGTCCGCGGCCCTTGGGCGCGGTCGGCGAAAAGAGACGCAGACCTTGAAAACAGGTCTATGCTACATGCTTCACAGAGCAGAGATCTTATATTCCGAACATAGCTTTGATCTTGGAATCAATTTGCTCTGATTTCGCCGCCAATGCTGCCACTTCATCTGTGGGCACCTTCCTTATGCCATTTGGTGTTACTTCCACGAGCTCTAAACCGCCAACGTAAGTTGGATTTTGAGTGGCGCCCATGCGTATGAAATGAGTGGCTATCAGTCTTACGTCGTTCAATAGTCGTGGAGCTGGTAATTCTGGTAAGTATCGACTCAGGAAAAATGTAGCTGCGTTGGTACAATCGCCCGCAATTTCAAATCCAGAAAAAGTCCTTTGCACAAATGGTTGCGAGCATATCTCGACGCGATAGATTGAGCCGTGTGTTGCCACGAGCAACAGACTTTTCGCTTGTTCGGCTCGCCCTTTTTCCTTCAATTGATCGAAAATAGCTCCAAACTCAATACGAAGGGCTTTAAGCGCAGTCCGCTCCAATTCGGGGATAATAGTTGATGAGTCGAACTTACCGGGGTCAATTTCGCTTACAACCAGTCGGGCAGCGAGTGGTGCGGTTTCAGTCCCTGCGCAAGCCGCAGCGATGACATGATTGGCAGAAGTTTCGATCTTGCTAAGGTGACTGCTATAGCGAAATTCTCTGGTCTTTTCTACGAGCGTGTCACTTGCCAACAAGACTCCATCGCTGCACACGATGCCTACGCTTAAGGTCATATTTTCGCAATCCTTTCATTAGCGCGTCTTTCTCACGAGGCGCTCGTAGGCCGTCCGGTAGTGACTGTATTGAGGTTTGAGTTCGTAGGCCCTGCGGTACTCCTGCGAAGCCTTTTGCTCAAGAGCGGTACCAAGCCAATAATGGGCCTCGTCATCATTCGGATTCAACCGCAGGACCTCGAGGTACTCCGCAATCACAGCGTCCCAGTCGCCCCTCTGTTTGAGAGCGACGGCGAGGTTGTGGTGTGCGGCATCGAGCTTTGGGTTGAGTCGCAGCGCCTCTCGGTATTCCGCTATCGCTCCATCCAGGTTGCCCTTCTCTTTGAGCCCGACGCCGAGGTTGTTGTGTGCCATGTCATTGTTCGGGTTCAAGCGCAACGTCGCGCGATTCTCCGCAATCGCTCCGTCCCAGTCACCCTTGTTTGCGAGCGCGGCGCCGAGGTTGGCGTGCGCCCGCTCATTATGGGGGTTCAGCCGTAGCGCCTCGCGATACTCCGCAATCGCACTATCCAAGTCGCCCTTCTCACCGAGCGCGACGCCAAGACTGTGGTGCGCAGATTCATTCTTCGGGTCTAAGCGCAGGGCCTCGCGATACTCCGTAATCGCCCCGTCCAGGTCGCCCGCTTCATCATGCACAAGGCCAAGGCCCCGGTGGGCATCGGCACTATTCGGGTTCAGGCGCAGTACCTCGCGGTATTCAGCTATTGCACCGTCCGCGTCGCCCACGCCTGCGAGGACGTGGCCGAGGTTTAAGTGCGTCATTTCATTTTCGGGGATTATGCGCAGCGTCTCACGGTATTCGACTATCGCCCCGTCCAGATCGCCTTTGTTGTGGAGTGCCCGGCCGAGGTTGTAATGTGCGATTTCATCATTGGGGTTCAATCGAATCAGTTCGCGGTTTTCAGCAATCACACCGTCCCAGTCGCCCTTGTGGTTGAGTGCTGCACCTAGGTAGTAGTGTGCCAACACATTGTTAGGGTTCAGGCGAAGCGCTTCGCGGCACTCTGCCATTGCACTATCCCAGTTGCCCTTGCTTACGAGCGCGCCACCGAGGGCGGCGTGCGCCATCTCATAATTGGGGTCCAGTCGGAGTGCTTCGCGGTACTCTGCTATCGCTCCATCCGGGTCGTCCTTCCCCAGTGCCAAGCTGAGACCGAGCTTGTGGTGCGCCGGTGCAAGATCCGGTTTCAGACGTAACGCTTCGCGAAACTGAGCGATCGCGCCGTCCGTGTCTCCCTTGTCGCTGAGCGCTTGGCCGAGCCCGAAGTGCGCCAAGTCATCATTGGGGTTCAAGCGAAGCTCCGCGCGGAATTCCTCAATCGCTCCGTCCCAGTCACCCTTGTTTGCGAGCGCGAGGCCGAGGCCGTAGTGCGCGTCGGCACAATTGGGGTTCAAGCGCAGCATTTCATGGAATTCCGCCATCGCGCCGTCCCAGTCGCCCTTCAGCCAAAGCGCGAGGCCGAGCTTTAGGTGCGCATCTTCATTCTTCGGGTTCAAGCGCAATGTTTCCCGATATTCCGCAATCGCACCGTCCGTGTCGCCTGTTTCATTAAGCACATAAGCGAGGCCCCAGTGCGCGTCGTCACTATCCGGGTTCAAGCGCGATGTTTCCCGATATTCCGCAATCGCACCGTCCGTGTCGCCTGTTTCATTAAGCACATAAGCGAGGCCCCAGTGCGCATCGTCACTATCCGGGTTCAGGCGCACC
>JBEKAD010000438.1:0-5107 GCA_050018435.1 Terriglobia bacterium | reverse complement strand
CCGAATACCTTCACCACAATCCCCAGGTGGATCACAACATCTACAAGTGGATGTTCGAGCGTGAGTGGCTGTGGCATCTCACTTGGGGACGCGCGGCGTATGATCCGGATGTGCCCGAAAAGGTTTGGACCCGCGAATTCGATCACCGGTTCGGGCCGCAAGCGGGTCCCGTGGTGTACAAAGCCGTGGTCGAAAGCAGCAAGATTGTGCCCTTCATTTATTCCTACCACAGCGTGGGGTTGGACCATCAGAACTTCGCTCCTGAATTCGAAACGGGGGACCATGCGCTCGACTCCCGCCACCGGCTCTGGCAAGGCAGCCGGTTGGTGCCTTATGGGGGTAACAACGATGACTTCCTGCGGGTGACTCCGCTAGACCGCACGGCCATGGTGGATCCTGCTCATTACGTCGAGGATTATTTGAACCAAGTTGTTACCGGCCAAATGAATCCCTTTGAGGCCGCCAGTTATCTCGGCGCTGCGGCCGATAGCAGCGAGAAGACAATCGAGGCCGCCGGCAAATTACATCCCAGCTCACCCAAAGAATTCGACTGCATCGCACGTGACGTCCAAGCCTTGGATTGGCTGGCGCGCTACTACCGGGATCGCATTCGTTCTGTGACCCATCTGGAGTTTTACCGGCGGACCTTCCAGCACTCCGAGCTGACGGCGGCTTATGACAACCTGCACTCGGCGCTGGCCGATTGGGACAACCTCTCCGAGGTTACCGAACAACATTTTGGATACGTCCCGGAGCTCATCCGTATGGGAGTGAACCAATTCCGCTGGCGCGATGAAGGCAGAGCGTTGGGGGCCGATTTGGACCAGATCAACAATCTGGAATTCGAATTTCAGAATCTGCCGGATCGGCGTCGCGATGTGATCGGCCACCTCCCTCCTTTCAAAGCCCAGCCCGGCAAGCCCTTGTCGCTTACGGTCACGTATGTCAGCGCCGACCGAAAGGGTCACGTCTTGGTCTTTTACAAGAACGCGCAGGAGATTGGATACAAGAAGCTGGCCTTGCATCCTGAGAGTCCGGTGGAGCGCACGTGGTCGGTGGTCATTCCTCCGGAAGAGATGGTCCCCGGGCAGTTCGAATATTACTTTGAAGAAAATCTCGGTGTCGGCGGCAGTTATGGGGGCACGCTGGAAAATCATCCCCCTTACCGCGTGTTCGTCACGAATAACGATTCGCCACCGGTCATTACCCATCAACCTTGGGAGGGGGTGGTGCGTGGAGCCACGGTCACACTAACGGCGGGGGTC
The DNA here is from genome assembly GCA_050018435.1 of Terriglobia bacterium. Lineage (GTDB taxonomy): Bacteria > Acidobacteriota > Terriglobia > UBA7540 > UBA7540 > Bog-366. Next base: position 3,842 of record JBEKAD010000438.1, on the reverse strand, counting down.
AAATCCCAGGGCAAGCTTTCTTCCGTTCGCGTGTACTACAAGCTTATGCCCGCCTACGACGACTGGGTGAAGATGGAGATGTCCCCCGCGGGTCAAGGCCAGTTTAGCGCCAGGGTTCCACTTACTCCGGAAGGAGTCCTTTACTACTTTGAAGCCGTGGACGAGAATGGCAACGCGGCGAACTACCCGAATTTTCTCGTGCGGACGCCGTATTTCAGCATTGAAGGTTGGGACGCCCACGGCGGTGGCGCCGCCGGCGGCTCAAATTGAGACCTGGCAGGTTGATGGGGTGCTGTAGCGCTGAGCTTTAGCCCAGCACGTGCTTATAACCCCTTACAACCTCATAAAGTCATTCTGAAAATCGAGCAACTCGTTTATTTTCACCAATTTACATAGATAACAATTTTTCCCATTTGTTTTCAATAACTTACTCAAGATAGATCTTCATTTTAACATCTTTTTGCCGGCACGCTCCCCAAGCGGAGCCAGAATGTGACCATTCCGTAAGTTCAAAGGTTGAGAGATTGGGTAGGGCCAAAAGAATCCCCTCAAATCATAGCTAACCGCCTGTTTTTTCAATAATATGTCAGGTTTCCGAGGCGTTTTCGCAATTTTCCTGCTCCAGCGGTCAGCTATCAGCGTTCAGCCTTCAGCAATCAGCGGTCAGCTTTCAGCGGTCAACTTTCAGCATTCAAAGTCCAGCTTTCAGCACTCAGCTTTCAGCCGTCAGCCTACTGCGTTCCGTCTCCTTTCTCCCGTCTACCGTCTCCTGACTCCTGACTCCTGTTTACGCCGCCATTTGGTCCGTCGGCCGACGGATAAACTCGCCGCTACGACAGCAAACTGACCCACTACAGAAATTCTGCCTTTCGTCAGAATCTTGCTGAGGTGGGCGCGGGAAGCACCGGGGGCCATACAGGATTGGGAGGCACGCAAGAAAAAATGTCGCGCAAGGCGTAGAAGCAATGACAAGTGGCGAGTGACAAGTGACGAGATACAGAGTCCGAAGTCCGAGGTCGAAACCCGACAGTGACGAGTGACCAGTGACCAGACACAGGCACAGGCTAAAAACGGAAGGGCAGGCTTTGCGGCTTTTCCACCGCGACGCGCCTTGGGAGGCGCGGATCAGCGGAAGTTTTCAGGTGGCTTGGTTCGAGGCGCGGCCGGGCAAGTGTAGCGCCGACCTTCAGGTCGGCATTCTCCGCGAGTGCTCGACCTGCCGACCCATTCGCGGTGCTCAGGGCAGGCTCTAAAGGCCGACGCTACCATGTTTTTCATCCTCGTGTTCTAAAGCTTCCATCTTACGCTAGTGGCGTTTGATCTTTAGCAGGGTAATGAAAAACGCCCAAACGGGGCCTTTTCGACTCTGGTCATGGCGCGCAAGTCCTTTGTTATCAGTATAGGCTACCGCGCTCATCGATCCCCAAAAGACTTTTTCTTCAGCCTGTTAGAGGCAGGAGTCAGGAGTCAGCGCACTGTTTACCGTCTACCGCCTACTGTCTACCGCCTACCCCGGCGCACCGGGACTCGCCAAAGGCGCGCGCTGCCTACTGCCTTCTGCCCGATCTTGACCACCTGACACCTGACACCTAGCCGTAGTGCGCGATTTCACCCCGGCTCAATTCTCCGCTCCATACTCCAGCATTAAGACGGCCATAGGCTAGTGTGATGTTCACAGATTTCCTGAAAATCGCAAATAAAGGGGTCAATTTGTCACCCCGATTCCTACCCGTAGAAGTCGGCAATGCGGAATTCCTTTGTTCGCTAATTCCCCTCCTGGTTCAGGAGGGGGCCAGGGGGTGGTCGAAAAAGCGCAGCGCGGGATCGGTGACCGTTGAGTAGGGGCGGTTCGCGAACGGCCCCTACATCATGCGCGGCGATCATGAGGCCCAAAGGGCCGACCCATCCCAGCCCAGGCCAACGGCCTAGGTTCAGCGCGGAATCAGATCAATGTCTGCGCCCTGAAGGGGCGCGTCAATCAACATCCCTGCCACAATCGTGAGCCCCAATGGGGCGATCTATCCCAGCCCGGGGTAACGCTCTGGTGTAAGGCCGAACTGCGTTCGGCCTTTTCAATGTTTGCGCCCTTAAGGGACCTGAAAATCCATTCCACCATCGCTATCTTGTCAGGAGGAGCATCGGAAATTCTTACAGACGTACGGCGTTGAGTACGGCGAACGATTAGCCGTGGGATTGAAGCAAGATCGTGGGTCGCCCCTTCAGAGCTCACGCATTGAAATGGTTTGGGTCGCATACCCAGGCCGTTGGCCTGGGCTGGGCTGGGTCGCCCCCTTGGGGCTCAACTGCAATAGTTGAATCCCGTGCGGAAATGGTTGGTGAAGCGGCCGGAAGAGTGGCAGTGGTCGGGTTACAACAATTTGGACAGGGCGATGGTAGCGGCGTGCCCCATTCGGATTGACGACGTGCGGTTGCCGCTGGGGGATCGGGCATGAGAAAAGCCTGCGGTTAGGACTGCGCTGACTGTGGCTACCCCCTTGGGGTTGATAAAAATTGCTGATATGATTGCCCGCCATTATGGAATTCATCACGCAACCGTTCGGGCAGGTGCGCCTTGGGGAATTCCTTCTGAGTCACCTTGCCGACCCGCAATGGACGCTTTTCCGGGCTGCTGTTGCGTTCGTGAAGCGTTCAGGCACACGGTACCTCCGCCAACCTCTTCGGGACTTCAGCGGCAGGGCATCCGTCAGAATTTCGGTTGGCATCGATTTATACAGTACGTCAAGGGAGGGATTATCGGACCTTCTCGAAGCAACGAATGAGGGACAGATTCTTGTTTATCATAACAACGGGCCAAATACGTTTCACCCAAAGGTCTACCTGTTCAGGTCTGAGCAACGCGCCGATATAATTGTCGGCTCGGGCAACCTGACGGGAGGCGGGCTGTTCACGAACTACGAAGCGTCTCTGGCCGTCTCGTTAAACCTCGCGGTGTCCGAAGACGGAGTGTTCCTCAAGGCGGCCGAAGCGGCTCTCGATGAATGGGTTCAACCACAAGATGGTCTCTGCTACGTTCTGACGCCTGGCTTCTTGGATCAGCTCGTTGCCTCTGGGTTGGTCCGTTCTGAAGCTCAATTGGCGGAGATGCAGCGAGCCGCTGCCTCTCAACAGCCGCCGGCGGCGGCCCCCAATGCGGCGGGCGCGGCGTCTCCAGACAGAACTGTCGTGTCTACGCCGGCGCTCTTCGCGACCTTCCCCGTTCCCCTGCCTCCAACGATTCCGACCGCGCCCGCACTACCAGCGTCAGACATCGCCCAACTCGAACCGGAGCAGGAAGAAACTGAGGGTGTTACGGCTGCCGCTGCAGAGGCCGTATCGGGAACGCCAGCTTCTGTGATTTCCGTTCTTTCCGTGGATTTGCCAGTGCCGGGCAGTTCAAACGAAGTAACGATCACCAAGTACATACGCAACGCTCAGCCAGAATTCTGGGGATGGCCTTTGCTCTTTGCAGGGCCAGATCCCACTACTGGACAATACCGCCGCAACGTTCGTATCAGGTACGGCGAGCAGGTGATTAAGGCCTATTTGCTGGACTTTCCGGGTCGAAAGCCTGACGGAACCAAGGCTAGCGCAGATTTCCGATTAGGGTCCATTGCCCCAATCGTCGCTGACCTACAACAAGAGGACGACCTAATCGTGATGTCGCTGAGTGCGGAGCCCGACGTGGATTACCTCGCACGGGTTGTCCACATAGTGGACTCCGAGCACGAACAACTGATGAACGGCATGCAGGTGTACTCTAGGTCCCGGAGTACCAAGGGCACTTACAGGAAGTTTAGATACGTCTCTTAGAGCACAGGCGGGCCAAGGTTGGACGGCTATTT
>JBEKAD010000437.1:0-5136 GCA_050018435.1 Terriglobia bacterium | reverse complement strand
CGCCGAGGCTGGGTCGGTGGCCTTGATCACGCCCCTTCAGGGCTGGAGAACGGGAAATGGGGTGACCTTCCTAACCCAGGCCGCTGGCCTGGGCTTTGCTAGGCCGCCCCTTTGGGGCTGAATGCGCCAACCCGCGGTGTCCAGCAAAAGATCTGGGACACGATCAGCTCCCCCTTGGGGGAGAGGGGGAACCGCAAGGCGGTGGGTGAGGGGGTCGAATATTGGGAACGGTCAGCTTAAGTGAACAGTATTGGGGTTAAGTGGGTGTACTTTGGGCATTATGGGAATTCACTCGAATCCCCATCACCTCTTTCCCGCTCTCGGCCTTTTGTCTCCCGCGCAGCAAAATGTTCGTCCTTCCCTTGAAAACAACCTCACCGGAATGCGGGCATCTAGTCGGTTGGTGGAGCCCGTCTCGGCGTGACGCGCAGATCGCTACATCAAGTGATCACACCACCCCGCGCTTTTCCTTTGCATCAATATATAATAGAGACTCAAAATCTTTCGATGGATACTGGAGAGATGAAAAAAACACTCCCACGCTTACTCTTTACCCCTCAAGCCCTTTTCCTTTTGGTCTTTTTGGTTTTCATGACCAGCGCTGCTCGGGCTTCCGGCGCGGCCATTCCTCCTTGCGCAGGGACCATGAACGTCTGCCGCTTTCGATTGCTGGTTCAATCCGCGAAGGGCGGCACGCCGCTGCCGCTGCAAGATATCAACATCATTGAATCCGGCGAAAAGGTGAAGTACGAACCCCTGCATATCGCGCCCGCCATCCGCGACAAGGCCAAGATCGCATTAATACTGGTTGCAGTCCCCAAAGCGGAATCGAAGGATGAAGCGAAGGGGAAAGCAGAAAAGGGCAAGGAGGGCAACGAAAAAGAGGAGACCGGCAAAGAAGAGATGAAGGAGGCAAAGCAGGATATCCACGTGCTTGAGGCTCTGCCGGCGAAAGACCCGCAAGAGTGGGATGTTCCGGCCCGCGCCTGCGTGGTGGGAGTGGTCTTCGGCCCGCACGGACTGGACGTGAAGAAGGTCAGCTCGATGGTGATTAAGAACCCTGATCTGATTCCGGAGTTGACCGAATACGCGGAGCAAACGGCCAAGGTGGGAGCTTTGGTGGAGGCGCTGACGGAATACCAGCAGCAGCCGGATCCGACCCGCAACGTGAACGCGGCGCTGGCGGGATTTGGGAGTGAATACAATGTGGCGATCCCCAAGATCGACACGGCCGCGCCCCCCAACCAACAGGCCGCCGTATTGTTGCAGGCGATGATGCCCTCCTTGCAGACTTTCGATCCGATTACGTCCAGCGCCGCGGGAGTGGTGGCGCAGTCGGCGGGTTTGGCGGGGGCAGTGGCTTCCATGTTCTTCGGTTCGCCGGTGGGACTGGCGGCAGGTGGCGCGGCGCTCTTCTTGAACATGCGCACGTTGATTTTCCCTGACACCGATTTCCGCTCCGCCTTCACCCAACCCTTTGAGACCAACGGCTTGGCGCTCTGCGCCAAGAACGAGGCGCCGAAACCGCGCACGCGGGAAGCTTATCTGTGGATGATGCGGGTGCCCAATGCCGATGCGCCCACCGTGGCCCTGGCGGAGACCGCGCACGTGGCCATCGGCGGCAAATCCACCCTGAAAGTTCCCTTTGCCAGGTCTGAGGAATCCAAACTGTTGGCGCGCGCGCGCGGCTGGGAGTTGGTCTCGGCCAAGAACCACGCCGATGTTCCCGTCAAGGTACAAGTGGGATCCCCGGACGATTCCCTGGATCTCGACCTGACGCAAACCAAGCTGCCGCCGGGAGAATATCACTTGGCCGCCCTGTGGGACTGGGAACCCCTTCAGGTGAAGGGCGATGTCGATCTGCGGCCGCTGGGAGATTTCAGCAAGGCGAAGATCACCCAGGAATCCGCGGACCGCTTGGTGGAGGGCACGGGCCTGGTGAAAGTACAACTGACCGGCGCGGACTTTGAGTTTGTCGAGAAAGTGGCAATGGCGAAAGCGGGAGACAAGAAGGCAACGCCCATGGAAGTCTCATTTACCTTGCCGAAGGGCAAGGCCCAGGGCGACCAGGAGAGCATGGAAACGGAAGTGGACCCGTCGCATTGGGGCGCGGGCAGCTACCGCTTGATTCTGACTCAAGCGAACGGTTCCTCGCACGATGTTGCTCTGGTGATTCACCCTCCCCATCCCACGCTCGACGGTTTGCCTCTGCGCGGCAACCTGGGTGAAACCCAGCAGATCGTGGTCCTGCGGGGGACGCGATTGGAACGGATCACGCGCTTCACCACTCCCGACGCGGCGTGGGAGCTTGCCCCCGTGAAGCCCGACGCGCACGATTTAAGGGAGCGCAAAGCGACGGTGAAGCTCCAGGCAGCGGCGCATAGTGGAGAGGTAGTGGCCGCCAGCGCTTCCGTACAGGATATCCAAGCCCCGCTCACGTTTCCCGGGGCGCTGGAGGTGGCCGGGCCGCGCCCCAAGATCGCGGGCGTTAGCCTTTCGCTCGCCCAGCAGCCTGATGTACACCTGAGCGACGGGGAAATACCGGCAGCGGCGGCAATCAGCTTCTCGCTGCTGACCCATAACGTTGACGCGCATCCCGCGTTGAGTCTGACTTGCGCCAATGATGGCTTCATCAAGGCGCCACTGGTTCTGCACCCGGGAGACAGAACCGCCAACGCACAACTGGATTTCGCCGGGGAGGACGGACTGTTTCTTTCCGTTGATCCCGGTCTGGTCGGCCAGTCCGGCTGCCAATTGGCCGCTACGATCACCACGGAAAGCACGGGGAACTCGGACCCAACCGTGCTGGGCCGCGTCATCCGCTTGCCGCGCATTGAGAAGTTTGCGCTGACCGAGGACAAACTCGGCCCCACCCTTTACGCCGGCAGCCTGACGGGCGTCGATCTACAGATCATCGAGAAGACGGGTTGGGACGCCAAAACGGGATTCCCCGTGCAAGGAATTCCCACCCCGGTCCCCGGCAGCAATCCCCAGGAACAAACGTTGAAAGTGGAACTTCCCTGGCCACCACCTTCGCCCCACGCACCGATCTACGTGTGGCTGCGCGGCGAAACCACGGGGCGGCTTACGGATGTGAAGTACTGAGGCAAACAGTCGTCAGTTGTCAGTCGTCAGTTTTTAGTAACAGCCTCAGGTCGAAACTCGAAAATCGAAACTCGTGTCTTGTCCGTGGTCCGTCGTCCGTGGTCCGTGGTCCGTTGTCCCCCCTTCACTGCGCCCAAGGCGGGCTCCTGTCGCTACCGAGCCTTGCGTTTTCTGATGAGGGTCGCTATGATGTGGTCATGGACCTTTGGAGAAGACCATGAAGAAGATGGCGGCGGGAGAATTCAAGGCGCACTGTCTCGCGGTGATGGAAGACGTACGTATGACTAGGGAGCCGGTTTTGATTACCAAGAGGGGGCGCCCGGTGGCGAAGCTCGTTCCTACCGACCGATCCTCGGACGACTTTATTGGACGACTGGTGGGCGTGGTCAAGATTGTAGGCGATATCGAGTCGCCCGTCGAGCCCCCGGAGAACTGGGAAGTGCTCCGGTGATCCTGCTGGACACGCACGCGCTGGTGTGGGCCGTCGCCGCGCCGAATCGGTTGTCGCGGACGGCGGCCGTGGCCATCCGGAAGGCTCGTGCCAAAGACGGTGTGGCGATTTCGGCGATTACTCTGTGGGAACTCGCTAACTTGGTGGCGAGGGGACGAATCCAAGCTTACGGAACCGTTGAAGCTTCAGTACGTCTGCTCAGCGAAGGGGTCACGATCAGACCCCTGACGGCAGAGATCGCCGCACTGGCAACACAATTTCCTGACGACTACCCGCGGGATCCCGCTGATCGGCTCATTGGCGGCACGGCCAGGGCCGAGGGTTTGGTCCTGGTTACCCACGACGAGAAGATCCGTAGCAGTCCACTCCTAAAAACCCTCTGGTAATAATGACAAAGTCGCACGGCGACCCAGGTCATGCATCTACACCTTCGTCCGGCGGGAAGGCTGATCGGATCGGGAGGCGAAAATTGTCGGCCCATCGCGAGATCCTCTCGGGCCGGACTCGGGTTTTCAATGTTTGTGGGTATGCAAGTGAGGGTGCGAGTGAGTTTCGCCGGCGGCATGAATGTGCCGATGGGCGTGAACCAGGCTGGTTTGTTCCAGCAGGGAAGTCTGGCACAGGATCTCCGCGGGAGTTCCGGCGGCGACCACGCGGCCTGCCTGGAAAACAAAGCAGTGATCGGCAATGTCTTCCACGGTGTCGAGGTCGTGGGTGGTTGTGACCACGGTCTTAGCGCCCCCGCGCAAGCCGATCAGGAAATCGATCATCTGGCTGGCGCTCTTGGGATCGAGGGCCGCCGTGGGCTCGTCGAGCAGCAGCACCTCGGGATCGAGGACCAGCACGGAGGCTAGCGTCACGCGCTTCTTCTCTCCCGTCGACAAGTGATGCGGCGAGCGGTCCTTGAGGTGAGTAATCTTCATCACCTCCAGCATTTCTTCCACCGTCGCGCGGACCTTTTCCTTGGGCCACTGAAGCTGCAAGGGACCAAAGGCGACTTCATCAAACACGGTGGGGGAAAACAGTTGGATGTCGGGGTTCTGAAACACCAGCCCCACGCGACGCCGGAATGGATAGGCAAATTCAGAATTCTGTAAGCGTTCCTCGGTGAGCGGCTCGCCACAGAAGGCGACCGCGCCCTTTTCCGGAAAGGCCAGTCCATCCAGTATCCGCAGCAGGGTGGACTTGCCGGAGCCATTTGCTCCCAGAAGCGCTACCCGCTTGCCGGGCGGAATGGCCAGGCTCAAGTTGTCGAGCGCCGTCACCTGGTGGTAACGAAATGTGACCTCGCGAACGTCAAAGACCGGAACCGGCATAGGATTTTCGATTTTGGATTTTCGATTTTGGATTGTCGGGGCGAACGGTGCTCGCCCCACGGCCGAACGCCGTTCGGCCCCTGGAGTTTCTACCTTCTTCGGGCTGCGGCGACCGACGTCCAAGGTCCCCCGCCTCTGCGGCTCCGCCGCCCCGCTGTGCGGAAAGGCTCCGCCTTTCCGGGCCAGTTGCCACCTTCCTCATTTCTTTCAGCGAGGCTGCGCCTCGCCGGTCCATCGTCGAGGTCTCCGCCAAACGATCCTGTT
>JBEKAD010000436.1:0-5137 GCA_050018435.1 Terriglobia bacterium | reverse complement strand
ATGAGCGAAAATTCCTGTGCCCGCCGCAGCGGGAATTAGGCGTCACCCCCGTATAACCTCAACTCCTTCCCTGACCGTCGGCCGCCGCAGAGCGAAGCTCTGCGAAACGCAAGGCCTGCAAACTCCCTAAATCATCCCCATGCAGGGGGCGGCGGCCCGACTCCCCAAAGTCGATCATCATTCTGTGGCAATCCCTTAGAACAAATTTACCGTGGGTCGCGACCACTCGTCTCCGTCCTGCGCGAAATGGGTAGGCTTGCCATCGAGTGAGCGACTTCCAAGCATCCTAGCTCTAATTGCTCCCGCATCGATAATACTATCGGCTGATCCCAGCTTCGGCAATAAGGTTTTTGAAGCCATAATCGAAGACATCAGGACAAGTTGCCCCGTGGGCTACGATCTTTCGCCCGTTACCCGGACTGGCGAAACACCACCGCCAGTTCAACCACCCCTGACCGCACCTGAATCAGGAGGGGAATAAGCGAGCGCAGGCCAGTTCGGACAATTAGACGCCCTCCCTAAAAGATCTTTTCCCACCGGTGGGGTTCTTCAAAGATTACAGTAGGCTATGGACGCTAACTTGCGGAAGGAGGCTAGGGAGAACTATGTCTGGGTGAAATCGCGCAGTTCGGCTAGATTTCAGGGTCTAGGTGGCAGGCGCCAGGTCTCAGGATTTAGAAGTCAGAACTGCCTTTCGGGCGAAATCGAGGCGAGGTTTCCAAAGTCCCTAGTTATGGAACCCGTGATGTTATTCAAAACAAAACCGGTTAGGCGTGATTTTAGGAAGTTTTCCGGCTCCCCACCATTTCTCATCATATTGAATTCAAAGGAGTTGTCAGATTGTGGCGGCGAGCGTGGAGCGTGTATCAAATTCTCATACGTTCGAAGCCGGAAGGTTATTGAAAACAAATGAGACATGCAAGAATATCCCGAGATCTTTATGAAAATACATCACTTATCGCCGAAACCCGTGATATTGCTCAAAATGCAGTAGATATCAGGGTTTTTGGCCCTCGGTATTGCGAAAAAATCCCCCCAGTGCCGAGACGCCAGAACCTTATAGAAAACAAACACGTTATATCGTATGATGGCAGCGTAAGCCAGTATGTTGATGAAAAGATTGGGGGAAAAACGGAGATAGACCGCCCCTTTGCTGTGCCCGCGAACCCTGGGCTGCGGATGATGGATTGGGCAATTCCAGGGCGCTAGCCGCCGGCGAGCGGGTTTTCGGAGACGAGGTTTCCAGGTTTGAGCCAACGCACGAAAGCTGAACTCCTTCTCGTTGTCACCACCTTCATCTGGGGCTCGACCTTTGTGATCGTCAAAGGCGCGCTTGCCGATGCTTCACCCTTTCCCTTTATTGCGGTGCGTTTCATCCTGGCGGGACTGCTGATGTTTGGGGTCATGGCGCGCGGGCGCCTGCCACGCCAAGCGCTTCTGCCCAACCTGTTGCTGGGAATTTTGCTCTTCGCCGGTTACGCCTTTCAAACCTGGGGCCTCATTTTCACGACGCCTTCAAAGAGCGCCTTCATTACGGGTTTCAGCGTCATTCTAGTGCCTTTGATTTCGCTTTTTCACGGGTACCCCATGCGCGCCGCGAATGCCGGCGGAGCAGGGATGGGTTTGCTGGGGCTTTACTTTCTCATTCTGCCCTCCGGGATCGGAGCCGTGAATCGCGGTGATTTGCTGACCCTGTTGGGGGCCATGGCTTTCGCGGGTCACATTGTGCTGGTGGGAACTTACACGCGCCGGTTTTCATTCCTGCATCTGGCGCCGGGCCAAATCCTGGTTGTGGGGATCATCGCCACGCTGGCCGTTCCGTTCGCACCCTCCTGGAGCCTGCATTGGACAGGCCGCTTGGTATTCGCCATTGCCGTCACCGCAATCTTCGCCACCGCGTTTGCTTTCAGCATCCAGGTGTGGGCGCAGCGGCACACCCCACCGGCGCACACCGCCTTGATTTTTGCCTTGGAACCCGTGTTCGCCGCTCTGACTTCGCGCGTCGTGACCAAGGAACACCTGGGGGGAAAAGTGCTCCTGGGTTCCGCGCTCATTTTGGTGGGGATGGTCATCTCGGAGGTGTGGGGCGGGGCAGCGCCTGCTCCAGTCGAGGGGTAGGTGTGGTGAAACCTGCTTCGTGGTGTATACTCTAGATTGCCGGGCCATTGGGGAATTCTAGGATTGAGGGAGAGGTCAAGATGAGTGCAAGAGGTCGGCGGGTTCTGCCCGCGCTGGTCATTGCTGTAACCCTGGGGGTTGGAATTCTGATTGGCACGGTGGTTTCCCACGGTGTTCGCGCGGCCAAGGGTTTTCCCGGCAGCGCAGATGCCAACCCCCTGCCCCCGCCCTCTCCCGTCGAACTTTCCAACTCCTTTTCACAGATTGCCGACAGGATTGAAGATGCGGTAGTAAACATCAATACCGAAACGACAGTGCGCATCAGCCGCCGGAACCCGCATTCACCGGATGACTCGCCCTTCGACGACTTTTTCGATCATTTCTTTCAGGGTGGGCCGGAGGGTCAGTTTGGAGGCGAAGGCGACTTCCGCCAGGGGAGCACCGGCTCGGGAGTGATTCTTGATAAGAATGGCTACATCCTCACCAACGATCATGTGATTACGCAGAGCTCCAGAGATGGGGCGGATAAGCCGGTTGATCGCATCACGGTTTTGTTGCACGGCGACGATAACAAGTACAGCGCCCGGGTGGTCGGCGCCGACAAGTGGACCGACCTGGCGGTCATTAAGATCGACGCCGGGAAGTCACTGCACTCGGCCGAACTCGGTGACTCTGATTCGATGCGGGTGGGTGACTGGGTACTGGCGATCGGGAGCCCCTTCGGCCTCGATTCCACCGTGACCGCAGGGATTGTCAGCGCCAAAGGCCGCGACATCGGAGAGGGAAGGGAGGGCCAGTTCAAGCGCTTTCTCCAAACCGATGCCGCCATCAATCCCGGCAATAGCGGTGGACCTCTGGTCAATCTGGCGGCGCAGGTGATCGGCATTAACACGGCCATTGCCACACAGCGCGGGAGCTACGACGGAGTCGGGTTCGCCATTCCCTCGAACACCGCTCGCAAGGTCTATAACGCCATTGTCACCAGTGGCTCGGTTAAGCGTGGCGCTATCGGTGTGACGTTCCATGGGCAACCCACCGCTGTTTTAGTGCACATATTTGGCACGGACCATGGCATAGTAATCGATAGCGTCGAGCCCGACAGTCCTGCTGATCACGCCGGCCTGAAGTTGGGGGACGTGATCCTGAGCGTTAATGGCCAAGCCGTGCGCACTGGTGACGAACTGGTGGCCATTGTTTCCGAAACCGATATCGGCAAGAAATTGCACGTCGAATACCTGCGCGAAGGCAAACGCGCCACTGCTGATGTGGAAGTGGCCGACCGTAACCAGATCATCGGGGAGAACCGCACCGGCCAGGGGGGAGAAGGTAATCCCGAAGCCAGCCCGGAGGGCGGCGGCGTTCTGGGTTTGGCGGTCAAGAACCTGACCCCGGACCAGGCCCAGGAGCTTGCGGCTCAACTCCACCTCGAAGCCAAGCAGGGGGTGCTGGTGACCAACGTGCAAGGGAGTGGTTTTGCTTCCGATTTGGGTGTGGAGCGCGGCGACGTGATCCTCAGTATCAACCGTCACACCGTGGCTTCCGTGGATGACTACAATAAGTTGCAAGGACAGTTGCAGTCCGGCGCGGACGTTGTATTATTGGTGGCGCGCCGCGACGCTCCGCATAGCTTCACGACGCTATTCCTGGCCGACCGCCTGCCTTAGGGGTACGAAAGGAGCCGTTTGAACTCTTCCGGTCACAAAACCAGCGAGCTACTGCTTGTTCTGTTGACGGGAGTTTGCCTGGCGGCGAGCGGTTCATACGCCGCACAAAGCACAACTGCGAATAGCGCGCAAAAGCCGGCCTCGCATCCGTCGGCGGCTTCGACCCACCCCACGACCACCCCCACGGTGGCGAAGAAGGCAGGAACCCCCACAACGACGGCACATTCCGCCACCAACCGGAGGGTAACTCCACCCTCTGGCTCGACGCATTCCGCCGCAAGAAAAACCACCCTGCACGCGTCCTCGGCATCTGCCGTGAAAAGGGCGCCGAATCACACGACGGCTTACGCTTCCCAGCGCAAAGGCTCCCCCGCGCGCAATAGGTATTCGGCAAATAGACGGCTCCGCACGCTCACCGGCCAGCAGCGTCTGGCTCGCCTACACTTGCAACCGGAGCGCGTCCAAGAAATCCAGCAAGCGCTGATTCGTGAGGGTTACCTTCAGGGTGATGCGAGTGGCCAGTGGGACTCGCGAACCCGCGACGCCATGTTGCGCTATCAGACGGACCGTGGGTTTCCCCCTACGGGTTTGCCGGAAGCCAAATCGCTGATGAAACTCGGTCTGGGCTCACACCCGCTGCCGCCTGAACTCGATCATGGTCTGGGAGGGGTTGCGAGTCCGGGCGCCGCCCAGGGCGACTTTACCGTGACGCCCCCCGCGCCGCCGGTTTCCCAGGCTATGCCACCATCGTAGGGAACAGCACCACCTAAAAGTTTACATCAAACCAATTGATCGTTTAAGTATCAATCTGCGCCCGTTGTAGCTTGTCGCTGTAATCCACGTATATGGATTTCCACTCGGAGTAGAAATCGAGGGCGGCGGTGGCAGCTTCGCGGTGGCCGTTGCCGGTCTGTTTGGTTCCACCGAAGGGCAAGTGGGTTTCCGCGCCGATGGTGGGGGCGTTCACGTAGAAAATGCCGGTTTCCATTTCCCGCATGGCGGTGAAGGCGTTATTAACGTTGCGTGTATAAAGTGATGACGAAAGTCCGTAGGCGACGCCGTTGCCGATTTCAATGGCTTGGTCCAGGCTATCGCAGGGGATGACGGAGACGACGGGGCCGAAAATCTCCTCCTGGGCGATGCGCATCTTGGGGTCGCACTCGCCGAAAATGGTGGGAGCATAGAACCAGCCCTGGTCGTAGTCGCTGCCGGTAAGGCGCTGGCCGCCGCAGAGGAGTTTGGCCCCCTCGTTCTTTCCCACCTCGACGTAGGATTCCACGGTCTGCCGCTGAGCTTCGTTGATGAGCGGCCCCACCTGCACTGTCGGGTCCAGGCCATTGCCGACTTTCAGGGCG
>JBEKAD010000435.1:0-5147 GCA_050018435.1 Terriglobia bacterium | reverse complement strand
CTACTCGCCGCTCCCTTTACCCTCCTTACGGAGGACCGTTTGGGCCTTCGGCAGTTGCCTGCCTACTTTGCCCGCTGCTGACTTCTGCCGCCCGGTCAGGATCGATCGCTCGACCCTCAGTCCCGATTTCGCGACAAACGGCAGATCTCCCGAGGTAAGTTCGACCGCCTTCCGCACGCAACCGTCGGATCTACAACCAGTGCCCTTGATGGATAGGGGCTTCGCGGTCAATTGCCCGCTCGCCCGACACCGTATACCTCAAATCCGCTTTTTGTACATCGGCTCGCACGTTTGCTCCACGCTTCTTTCCGACCCCGCCTCGCGGCGATCCGTCAGCTGACGGACTTCGCTATCACTTCACCTCCATCAGGTTGTGAAGGGGACTTTCTGCCCCAAGCTGTCGAACATGCTCGGCACACATAAAAAGCCGCGGACCGGCAGGTCCGCGCGATGCTGCCAGCGGTGCCCAAAAGCCCGCCTGGGCGGGCGTCATAATGTGGCCCACGACGGTCAATTCGTCTTGGGAATTGACCATCGGTTCGTCATCGAAGGAAAAGCCCGCGGTCACGAGAGGTCGCCGCGGCGACACCGTGGCCACCCGCTCGCCTGATTTCACTCTTGTCTGTGGGCCGCAGAACTGCGCTCTGCGCCAGCCAGAACTGTGTTTCCTTCCACTTGACAATCACTTATAACCCCTTATAAGAGCATAAAGTCATTCTAGAAATCGAGTAACTCGCTTATTTTCAGCAAGTTATCCAGATAACTTTTTCTTCCCATTGGTTTTCAAGAACTTACTATAGATCTTAATTTTTGACATCCTTTTGCTGGCGCGCTCCCCATGCGGAGCCACAATCTGACCATTCCATAAGTTCAAAGGTTGAGAGATTGGGTGGGCCAGAAGGATCCCCCCAAATCATAGCTAAGCGCATGTTTTTTCAATAACATGAACGGCAGGGGGTGCGTCTTAGTGGGTGGCAAGGGCAAGGCTATCTCCCTCCCGTAGCTTGTGCTGAGCCGGGCCGGCATATACTTACTCTATTATGGTCAAGAAGTAAGCAGTGTCAGGCAAAAAATTCTGCTGGTGAGTCAATTTGGTGTAGAGGCGGCTTTACGCCGCCATTTGGTCCGTCGGCTGACGGATAAACTCGCCGCTACGACAGCAAACTGACCCACTACAGAAATTCTGCCTTTCGTCAGAATCTTGCTGAAGCGGACGCAAGAAGCACCGGGGCCATACAGCAATGGGAGGCACGCAAGAAAAAATGACGCGCAAGGCGTAGAAGCAGTGACGAGTGTCGAGTGACAAGTGACGAGATACAGAGTCCGAAGTCCGAGGTCGAAACCGAACAGTGACGAGTGACCAGTGACCAGACACAGGCACAGGCTGAAAACGCAAGGGCAGGCTTTTCGGCTTTTCCACCGCGACGCGCATTGGGCAGCGCGGATCAGCGGGAGTTTTCAAGTTGCTTGGTTGGTGGCGCGGCCGGGCAATTGTAGCGCGGCAACCACCCGCACCCCTGCAAAAGCCGCAGGGCCTGCCCCATTCGCTGCGCTCAGAGTTTGTGACTTTTTTGATTTGTAGGCCATTTTCGGGTGCTTAAGTCTTTTGTTTTCAACCCTGACTTATGCGCGAATTTAAAAAAGTCACAAACTCTCAGGGCAAGCTCTGCGCCCAGCGAAGGCGCCGGAGCGCCGGCCCTGCATTGCAATACCGTAAAATCTTGCTTTTTAACAAGATGGTCGTACTATTTGAGATATTACGAGAATAAGAACGGACTGATCGTTTGGTTGCGGCGCCGCCGCGCGGTGCTACCCGCTGGCCGAATGGTGGGCGCGAGCTGAAGCCCTGTAGCCCCTTGGGTGGGTCCGCGGTTCGCAATCGACCGCACAACAAAAAGTGCGGACCTTGAAAAACAGGTCCCCACAACACTTGCTCACCCGGCCGGAAGGCCGGGTGCTACCGGGCCCGTCAACCCCGTCTACCCCGTGCCGCTTACCATCAGTATTTCCAAGTCGCGTGGCCCAGCGGAGCGCGATTCAGCTCCGCCCTTTGAAGCCGCCACTGTGGCATGAAGCTGTCCATCAGCTTGGTGAACCGGTCATTGTGGTGCCGTTCCGAGAGATGCGCCATCTCATGGATAATGATGTACGCAAGGCATCGAACCGGTTTCTTGGCCAGTTCCAGATTCAGCCAGATGCGGCGCGCTTTGATGTTGCAGGCGCCCCACTTGGTTTTCATCTGCTTCACGCCCCACTCGGCCACCTTCACGCCCATAGCAGCTTCCCAAAGTTCGATCAGCGACGGAATCAGGGCTTTAAGCTGCTGGCGATACCACGCATGCAGGACCCTCTCCCGTTGAGCGGTGTCGCTACCTTCGCGGACAAACAGGTTCAGGGTGCGTTTATTGCGAATGGCAACGCGAGCGGGGCCGTCCTGCACCACCACATTCAGGCGGTAGCGCTGGCCGAGGAAATAGTGGCTCTCGCCGCTCACCATCTCGCGCTTGGACTGCCGAGGCTGGTCTTCGAATCTTGCCCGCTGGCGCTTGATCCACCCGAGTTTGCCGATCACCGCTAGGCGCACGGCCTCATCGCTCACGGCCAGAGGCGCAGCCACGCGCACCCGCCCATGCGGCGGATATCCCACCCGACAATAACTGCACTGGCTCGGAAACTGAGGATGAGAGCTACTTCCTGTCAAAACCTGCTGGGAATGGGTAGTCGGTCAATTTGAGGCGTGGGATCAGTTGGCCCTTCAGGGCATTGTAGCCGTGCAACACACGCAAGAAACGGTATTGCCACGACCGTAATCGTTTTTCGACGATCATAGCCATTGCGCAATCGTTTTTCATGCTGTATCATCGTTTTTCACGGGAACAGTGTCATGAAATCATAATTCATGAGGCTCAACAGGTTTTCGACGAAGATGGCAGACCAACATCATTTTTCAGGGCCGGTAACGGTTTTTCATGAACGGGCGCTTCCCGAAAGGGCAACGCCAGCCGGTTACTCTGCGCTCATCGATGCCTACGGTCTCCGAGTGCCATTGCCACGGATGCTCTCCGCAACGGGCGAGCACCATCGTATAAGGAACGAACCGGGATGGCGCATCCGGACCCCGCGTCACGCTCCGTCGCCTGACCTGGAAGGGCATCTTACTTTCGCCCTGAAATACGAGGGGCTGGATCTCGCGGTTCTAAGGCGCCTGTTCACCGCAGTGGCCCCGGCTGAGATCGAGACCATCGTGCGCGCGAAGCCGACCGGGAGATATTCTCGGCGGATCTGGTTTCTCTATGAGTGGCTCATCGGCAAGCGGCTCGATCTTCCTGACGCCGACAAAGGTACCTATGAACCCGTTATCGATCCAAAGCAGCAATGGGCTGTACCGGGCGAAAACTCGCCACGTCACCGCGTCCGCAACAACCTGCCGGGCACACCGGAATTCTGCCCGTTGGTCTTCCGGACTCGGGCGCTCGAAGAATTCGCGGCAATGGATCTCGTCCATCGCGCGCAAGAAGTTGTGGCCAACGTGCCGAAGGATGTTCTTGCGCGGACCGCAGCTTTTCTGCTGCTCAAGGATTCCAGATCGAGCTATGCCATCGAAGGAGAGCGCCCTCCGCATGACCGCATCCAGCGTTGGGGGCGCGCGATAGGCGAGGCGGGAAAGCAGTCCATCGAACTAGACGAACTGCTGCGACTACAGACGATGGTCATCGGCGACGCGCGGTTTGTGCGTCTGGGCCTACGGCAAGAGGGTGGATTCGTCGGTGAACATGATCGGGACACCCGCTTTCCGATTCCGGACCATATCAGCGCCCGCCCAGACGATCTGCGGTCGCTGATAAACGGCATGGCCGGGTTTGATCGCGGAGCGGCGCTAAGTCTGGACGCGGTGATCGCTGCGGCGGTTCTCGCCTTCGGCTTCGTTTATGTCCATCCGTTTGTGGATGGCAATGGCCGTATCCACCGCTATCTCATCCATCACGTGCTCGCTCAACGCGGGTTCAATCCGGCCGGCGTTGTATTTCCGGTCTCGGCCGCAATACTGGCGCGAATCGATGAGTACCGCGCCACTCTGGAGGATTATTCCCGGCGTCTTCTAACCGTGATCGACTGGGAGCCCACGGCAGACGGCAACGTCAAGGTCCTGAACGACACGGCCGACTTCTACCGCTTTTTCGATGCTACGCCCCATGCCGAGTTCCTCTATGCCTGCGTCAAGCAGACGATCGAAGAGGACCTGCCGCGCGAGACCGAGTTTCTGAAGCGGTACGACCAGTTTCGCGCCCGCATCGAGGCGATTGTCGATATGCCGGATCGCACGATCGATCTGCTATTCCACTTTCTTCATCAGAATGCCGGACGCCTCTCCAGGCGCGCGCGTGAGCACGAATTTGCACAAATGACCGAAGCCGAAGTGTCTGCCGCCGAAGCTGCCTACCTGGCGTCCTTTCCAGCCGGATCGTAACGCCAACTCGCTGTCGGATTACCTGAAGAAACACAATTGATAACGGCGGCATGACAATAAGAGAATGCCGCGGCGACCACTTCTGACCGCGGGTTCTTGCTGCAGTGGTCGGGTTACAACAATTTTGCTTTGACTGGAGCGGCGGTCGGAGTTTACCCCGCAGTGCGGGACCGCCGTTCGGCGTGCCCCATCACGATTAACGACCTTCGCTTGCCGCAGGCGTATCGGGCATGAGAAACGCCCACAGTCAGCAAACCACTGACTGCGGCCCGCTGGGAAATCCGGACAGTCACATCCACGGTAAGGCCGTATACCGGCAAGGTGAATTGCTTAGCTCCCGGCTGCAATGGGTTTCGTGCCGCGTTTCAATGGGAAATGAAATGTAGCGCGGACGAACCCAAGTCTGGCAAAGTCCGCTGCGATCTTTGAGCCCCAAGAGCCCGTCCTGAGCAAAGCGAATGGGGGGCGGTCCAGCGAGGCGCAGGTTTTTGAGCCCCAAAGGGGCGATCTAACAAAGCCCAGGTTTTTGAGCCCCAAAGGGGCGATCTAACAAAGCCCAGGCCAACGGCCTGGGTCAACGGAACCCCCATCAACCCCGAGCCCTGAAGGGGCGACCTACCCAATCCCCCAAACCAACTTTCACCATCCGTCCGCGGACGGATCTGGCGATCCATCAGGG
>JBEKAD010000434.1:0-5149 GCA_050018435.1 Terriglobia bacterium | reverse complement strand
CCTCACAGAACCAGACTTCCACTCCTTATCTGATGGGGACGGCATGTGCGGGCCTGTTTACTTTCGGAGTGATGACTTCGTTTCTGGGCGCGACCCTGCCGGAACTGAGTGCGCACCTGCATTTTGACATGGCACCCCGCGGGGCGCTCTTCAGCTTTCTCTACCTGCCGCAAGTGCCCATGGTCTTCCTGGCCGGGCCATTGATCGACCGCTTCGGCAAGAAGTTGGTATTGGCCGCCGGGTTCCTGTGCAGCGCCGCGGCACTGGTGGGGATGGCCTACGCGCCCAGCTACGCTCTGCTCGGAGCGTTGCTGGTCATGCTCGGCCTGGGGGGCAGTTCCGCGATGGCCGCCGCGAACACGCTCATCCCTGACCTTTACCCGGCCAACCCCTCTTCCGCGCTCAATTTGGGAGGCATCTTCTTCGGGGTGGGAGCGGTCTTCTTCCCCGGATTGGTGGCGCTGATGACGCACCGGCTGGGACTTGTCGCCACCCTGTGGTTCATTGCGCTGCTGGTGGGACTGGTGGCCGTGGTGGCGCTGGTGCAGAAGTTTCCCCCCGCGAGCATGGCGGGAGGATTCGACTGGGATCGAGCGATGTCGCTGGCGATTAATCCCGCTGTCATCATTCTCGCCGGCGTGCTGTTCTTCTATTCCGCCTTGGAGATTTCCACCTCTGGCTTTATTCGCACCTTCCTGGAGAAAGATCTGGCCGCTTCCTCCGAGAGTTCTAAAATCATCTATACGGCTTTCTGGATCATGATGATGTTGGGCCGGCTGATCGCCAGCCAAGTGGTCAAGCGAGTTCGCGGGCCGCAATTGTTGCTGGGATGTTCCGTGGGGGCCATCGCCGGGCTTCTGCTCATGGCGCTCGCGCCCAACGTGTGGATTGCCACCGCCGGCATCATTCTCTGCGGGCTCTCGTACGCGCCGGTATTTCCCACCACCGCGGGAACCGCCAGCACCTACTTTGCGCGCATCTTTGGAACCGTCTTCGGCATGCTCATGACGCTCGCCCTGCTGAGCGGGGCGGTGATTCCTCCCGCCATCGGCTACGTCGGGCAACACCAATCGGTGCGAGCCGGCATCTGGATTCTGGCGGGCATCGCGGTTCTGTTCTTTGTTACGCAGGGAATCTTCAACCGCTACGAGCGGCGGAAATTGCTCCCACCGGCGCCGGGACCGGCATGACCGGGTGGTAAGCCGATAGCTGACACCTGAGACCTAGAGACTCATCCGGAAAGTCCCTCCGGCGACTGCCCGCTTCAGCTTCGGCAGGCCGAACTTCGGAATTAAAAGGTACCGAAGAAAACAGAAAAAACGGTAGTGGTACAGTTTGATGTAGAGGCGGCTTTATGCCGCCAACTGGTCCGTCAGTTGACGGATAAACTCGCCGCTACAACATCAAACTGTACCACTACCGAAAAAACCTTGACATTTATAGAATCTATGATATGGGATAGATATGGCCAGTCGCCAAGATCACTACCCCACCCGCCTGCAAGGCATCCGCCGCCAGGGCGGCACCGTGCAGGTCTATGCCAACATCCCCCTCCCCTTGGCTTCTGCCCTCGACGTGGAAGCCGGCGAGACCGTCACCTGGAAGGTGGTCGACCGCACCCACCTGCTGTTGGTGCGTTTGCCGGAACGGAAGCAACTGCAAGGCGTGGCCCGGCCGTCGGGGCAGAAGAAGGCGCGGCGGGCCCGGCAGTCACGGTCCTGAGGGGCACACGCTCTCCGCAAGACCAGCTCTTTGCCGCCGACCAGATCTATCGCGATCTTGTCGGGCGCGACACCCTGTACGGGTACTTGGCGCAGAACCGGCAACAACTGTTCCGGGATGAAGACTTCGCCGCCCTCTACTGTGCCGAACAGGGGTAGGGAGAGCGGATTGTATTCTGTTCCCCCTCCGAACCGGACAGGCGGATCTCCCGCATCCGGCTCTCCAGTGGGTGGTTTTACCTCGGAGAGAATTGACCGATCGAAGCCGGGGCGCGACGGAGAAGGCGCCCTCAGCCCGTTACTCTCCACCCCGTCTCGCGACGACGCAGTTACGTTCGATTACGGGTTATCGTTTACCCGGAGAGGACTTTCACCTCTCCGATCAAGCACACTTACAAACCTATTAGCCGGGGGCAACGCCCCCGGAAAGCGTGACGTTTGGCCCTCCCTTCGCTACTTCGTGGCCTTGTAATCTCCGACTTCCGGGGCATCGGGATTGGTGTCAGGGCCGAAATATCGCAGCGACACGAGCGGATCCCGATTCGAATGGTTCTCGAAGGTTACTCCTGCCCTCGCTGCCTCATGGGAAACAAACACCTCGTCCTCCGTCAACTGCCCAAACCGGATCAAGGCTGGGCAATCCACTCGGAGCTTGCCAATTCGCCCGTGGCCTTGTGTAACAATCAGCCCATAGGCGCCATTATCTCTAATCGTACACCGGGCTCCGGGTTGAACGGTTAATTCCTTGGCGCTGAAAAGCTGGCGACCCTCCACTTTGCCGTACACCACCCACCGGTCCACAAAACCTTCCGAAGCGGTATCGGCAACGGGGATGGGTCGCAGGAAGTGGTGGTCCCGGAAATGCGTATCCGTATTCACGGGCCAGTCAATCAGATCCACAAGAAAATCCAGGTCGTGATGTTTATCCTGGGGCACGTCCTTCACCAACAGATCCCATGGTACATAGCGGCCTTCGACCAGGGATTGGTACATCGCGAAAACGTCACTTCCCCACTGGGGTTCGTAGGTAACCAGCGAGCCCGGGGCGTGGAGGATACAAGGAGGCACCAACCAGCCCGTGCCGGGCCGCAGACGGTAGGCCTTCGAGAGGTCCAACATGCCGTTGTCCCCTTGGTTCCAGCGTTCCAGGCACCGGCGAACTTCCGCTCGGGTCGTGCCCGGCTCAAGGCCAAAGTAGGTGTGGGGAAAGTTGTTGTCAAAGGGGTTCAGTTGGGGGGGGAAGTAATAGGACTCGGGCTTCCCTTCCTGGCCTACCTGCTTGGCCTGGGCGGCGTTTTGGTGAAGGTGATGGGGAATGGGACCCAGGTTGTCAAAGAACTTGCTGTAGACCGGCCAGCGCTCGAACTCCTCCCACATTTTCCGCCCGATAAGCTGCGGCCCCTCGGCAGCCATGGCGTCCTTGAGAGTGAATCGCTGCCCATCCAGAAGCACATAACTCAATCCCTCGTCGGGGGTGCGGTTTTCGTTCATGGCCTCCGTGGTTGAAGCAAACCATCGCTCGTCGATTCCACCTCGCTGTGCACCGTAGGCATAGAGATCTTCGGTCCCCAACTTCAGCCGCTGGCCGGGCATAAGAAACGACCGAGGAACCCAGGTGGGCGTCAAACGCAAAATACCTTCCCCCGCTTCCATGGCGCCTCGGGTCATCTGGTTGATGGATGCTCCATTCATTCCTTCCTCCTTTTTATCCGTATTATGAGTATGAGTAGCGCTGACATTTAGGTCAGCACCTGCCAACCTCAAGGTCGGCGCTAGAAAACACGACTTGAAGGAGTCGAAGAAGTCGAAGGAGTTGAAGATCTTCCTTTTTCGACTTTTTCATCTTCTTCAACTTTTTAACCTTTGTTCTTTAGCTCAGCACATGCCGACCCTTCGCCCCGCTCAGGGCAGGCTCTAAAGGCCGGCGCTACGTTAGGTCAGCGCTATTCACCTTTTCCCAGCCGCCGTTCTTGGCTGCGGCCAAGACCGCATCGGTCACATAATCCGTTGCCAACCCCTCGCGAAAACTCGGGGAAGGGATGTTTCCGCTGGCCAATCCGCACAAGAAATCCGCTGTCTGATGAACAAAGGTGTGTTCGTATCCGATTTGCAGACCGGGCACCCACCAGTGCTTCATATAGGGATGATCACGGTCGGTGACGTGGATCGAACGCCAACCCCGCAGTCTTCCTTCGTCGCCATGGTCGAAATATTGCAATCGGTGAAGATCGTGAAGGTCCCAAATGATCGACGCATTTTCTCCGTTGATTTCGAGGGTGTATAGAGCCTTGTGTCCGCGTGCATAGCGGGTGGCTTCGAAATTGCCCAACGAACCGTTCGCGAAGCGCGCCAAGAACGCACTCGCGTCGTCGATTCCGACCTTCTGGACTTTGCCCGTGAGATTATGCTTGCGCTCTTTGATGAATGTTTCGGTGACGGCAGTAACCGAATCAATAGGACCGTTCAGCCAGAGGGCCGTATCGATGCAGTGAGCGAGCAGGTCTCCCGTGACGCCGCTCCCCGCAACCTGGGCATCGAGACGCCACAGCCCTTCACCGCCTTGGGGCAGATCTTTGGAAATAGTCCAATCCTGAAGGAATTTGGCGCGATAGTGAAAGATACGGCCAAGCCGGCCCTCGCTAATTAGTTCTTTGGCGAGGGTAACCGCAGGCACCCGGCGATAGTTGTACCAGACCATGTTCGGCACGCTCGCCTTCTCGGCGGCCTCCACGATGGCCTTGGACTCGATGGCGTTTCGACCCAGCGGCTTTTCGCAGAGGATCGCTTTGCCCGCCTGAGCCGCAGCGATGGCCACCTCGGCATGGGTGTCGTTGGGACTGGCGATGTCCACGACGTCGATGTCCTTGCGCTCGATGAGTCTTCGCCAGTCCGTCTCGACCGATTCATAGCCCCAGGTTTGCTGGAAGGCCTCGGCTCGCGCCCGATTGCGCCCGCATACTGCCTTCAGAACGGGTTCGTACGGAACATCGAAAAAGTTCGGTACTCGGCGGAAAGCATTGGAATGGGTTCTCCCCATGAAGCCATACCCGACGATGCCGATGTTTAATCGCGGTTTACTCATCTCCCTCCTGTTGCGCTCGTGTGGTGCGTCGCAAATCACGGTGCAGTTGATTGTCAGGGTCGGTCGCTGAGCTTTAGCTTAGCACATGCCGACCTGAAGGTCGGCGCTACAACTACTCAATCCCAGCCGTGGGCTTCGCGGACAGCGATCATGGTGGCAAGGATGTCGCGCCATGTCTTTGGATCAGACATCACACGGTTGGAGAACATACAGCCGTCCCAGCAGATGTGCTGGAAGGCGCGCGTTGGCTCGCCTTTGTCGTTTCGCATCCAGTAGCCCGCGTCGCGGACAATGTGGAGTTTGCCGTTGCGGTCGTTGGGAAGGCAATGGCGTCCGGTTTTATCAT
>JBEKAD010000433.1:0-7403 GCA_050018435.1 Terriglobia bacterium | reverse complement strand
ATCATGGTGGTGGCGCCGACCACGGCGGTGCCGACCAGCACCGGCTTGGCCGTAGCCTTGAAGGTGTTGCCCGCGCCGTCGCCTTCTTCCAGCATGTCCTTGGCACGATCGAAGTTCGGCTCGAAGCCGAAATCTTTTTTGATTTCTTCCTTGACGTTGGGAACTTGCTCAATCAGCGAAAGTTCATAAATCGACTGGGCGTTGTCGGTTACCGGGCCGTAAGAATCTACGGCGATGGTGACCGGCCCCATCCCCAGGAAGCCGAAAGCCACCAGGCCGAAGGCAAAGACCGCCGGCGCCAGCATCAGGCTGCTGAGCCCCAGGGTGCTGACGAGGAAACCGATGGACATCAAGAACACCATGGCCAGGCCCAGGTAATAGGCGGCGAAATTTCCGGCCACGAAGCCGGAAAGAATACCCAGGGAGGCCCCACCTTCCGAGGCGGAGGTGACCACGTCGCGGACATGCCGCGATTCCGTGGAAGTGAAGACCTTGACGAGTTCGGGGATGAGCGCTCCCGCCAGCGTTCCGCAGGAAATGATGGTCGCGAGCTTCCACCACTGCGAGGTGTCGCCACCCAGGCTGGGAACGATCAGCCGCGAGGTAACGTAGGTGAAGGCAATGGAAACGAACGAGGTGATCCAGACCAGCGAAGTGAGCGGGGTCTCGAAGTTAAACCTGTCCGCTTTTCCGTAACGGGCTTTGGCAATGGCGCCGTTGAGGAAATAAGCCGAGGCGCTGGCCACCAGCATGATGACGCGCATCACGAAGATCCATACCAGCAATTGCACCTGGACGGTGGAGGCGACAAGCTTGGCAGCGTCAATCTGCGCCTGGGTGGCGGTCTGCATCGTTACTCCACCGGGGAGGAACAGAGCGGGGTAGATCGCCAGCAGGATGAAGGTGATCAGGGCCACGCCCGTCACGCCGTAAGTCTCAAAGCCGTCCGCCGTGGGTCCCACGGAATCGCCGGCGTTGTCACCCGTGCAGTCGGCAATCACGCCGGGGTTGCGCGCGTCGTCTTCCTTGATCTTGAAGATGATCTTCATGAGGTCGGAGCCGATGTCGGCGATCTTGGTAAAGATGCCGCCGGCGATACGTAGCGCGGCAGCACCCAGGGATTCACCAATGGCGAATCCGATGAAGCACGGGCCGGCATAATCGCCGGGGATAAAGAGAAGGATGATCAACATCATCAGCAACTCAACGCTGATCAACATCATGCCGATGCTCATCCCGGAGCGGAGGGGAATCTGGTAAATCGGGAAGGCCTTGCCACGCAGGCTGGCAAACGCCGTGCGGGAGTTGGCAAACGTGTTGACGCGAATGCCAAACCACGCCACGCTGTAGCTGCCGGCGATTCCCACCAGACTGAAGAAGAGGATGATCCCCACGCGCAGGGCCGGATATCCCAGCAGCACCTTGAAATAGACCAGGATGATCGCAGCAATGAATACCCAGAGTAAGAGCAGGAATTTCCCCTGCGTAATCAGGTAAGTTTTGCAGGTTTCCCAAATCAACTGGGAAATCTCCCCCATAGCGCGGTGAACCGGCAGGTTCTTCAAGTTGCTATAGATGACTAATCCAAACAGCAGCCCAAAGATGCAAAAGAGGATGCCGACCATCAATAAGCTATGGCCATTAACACCCAGGAACTGCACCTGGGAAAGATCGGGGACCGTGAGGTTGGCTTCGCCAGCGGCGGCCTCATTGCCACCTGCGGCAAACGCCGCCGGGGTCGCCACCGCCCAGAAGCCTGCGCCCGCCACGAACAGCTTGGCAATCGAGCCGCGTCGTGCCCAAGCGCCGGAAAGCAACGTCCGCATGACTTTTTGAGCAAAATCAGACAGGATCAATGTAAGCACACTTAGACTGGCAATTGTAAAAACGTGCATTGGGTTCCCTCCGACCGAAACTCCCTCCTCTTCGCGCCCCCATGGTAGGTCTGTTTGGCTTCTCCGAAATTCAATCTCCGGAAGATTGTCCTAGGACAGCTTGAGGATGAATTATAAGAGCGGTGCATGATAGCACGCAGAAAAATTTGACGTCAAGCAAACGTATCACGCAATCTAAAATGTAACCCGTGAGGTATCGTCGGGCAATTTTAATCGGAAGGTGGTTAGATGTATACTATCGGACACCAGGAACCCAAAATGGGAGTTCCGATTAGAAGGTTCCACGGCTGTTTGCCTCGCGAAGACCTCGGGAGAAGGCCGATTACGAAAGTGGTGCGTCGCGACCCTCCTGGCAAGCTGAACGGCGATTTCCTCCAAGAATACAAGCATCCGCAGATATACACGCCCAGTCCGCATCGCCGCTCCCCGCCAATGGCGAGCGCCCGCAAACGGAAGTCGGGGCCAACGAGTTTGGCGCGCTCTTTGAGCAGGCCTGCGGTGACGAACAAATACCGGTTGGAAAGAAACGGACGATGGAGCCGCCACATGGCACTAGAGCACAATCCCGGGGACGCGATCAGCAGATAAGAGCCGGGCACTCGCCGCGGCGAGTCCGGGCTACCTGCTGCTCCTAAGAGTGCCGGCCGGGGAGCGTTGTAGACTTCGGACACACGGTTCCTGAGAGGGAGGATTTCGAAAATGCTTAGGTCCATCCTGATTACCGTGTTTACTTCCGTCCTACTCCTCTCGTGCGGGGGCGGGCCAACCACCCAACCTTGTCCCTACACTGAGGGTCCCCCCGTCCCCACCTCGGCCGATCCGTGGTACGGCGTGGCGGGGAACGTGCTCGTCTCCGATTGTGGATACGACACTGACGGGATCATTGATTACTTGTGGGTTGGATTTAGCTCAAACACGAATTGGCAGGAGCTTTTGAACATGAATACTCTGCACCCCGCTGGGGGATTCGCTATTTGTGGACAGGTCGTGGTTCTCCCTAGCCAGCCCCTGGGCTTCTATTTCAATCCGGACGCCATGGGCGCCGGCGATGCGATCGTACAGGAAGCCGGGACCTCCATCGACCAGATCAAGAGCAACCCTGCCAAGTTCGCTGGAGGCCCGTGGTGCGTTCAGGTGAAAGTCGAGCAGGTCGTCGCCTCTTCGTACTAATCACCAAAAGGCGCGCCTTGGTGGGCACCTATCTCCAAGCACCAGTACCGGTAGGGGGCCAGTTTGTATTGTAGCGGTGATTTAATCCGTCAGCTGACGGATAAAGCCGCCCCTACATCAAACTGACCATTACTCCCGTGCCGTCTTCGTTGCGCCCCACGGAAAGACAGAGGATAATACGCCGCTGTGCGGAGGATGGGCGCGTGGGTTGGTCTGATGCGGAACCTCGTTAGAGACTATATGACGTGATCATCTCGGAGGACGAATATGAATCTCTTAACTACCTTGAAAGGCTCGTTGCTGGAAAGCTTCTTCCCGGCCGGGTGGGACTTGGCCCAGTGGGATGCTTGCGTGGCCGACGATCCGAAAGCCATTTTCGAGCGCCGGCCGAAGTGGCACAAGGACTACTCGATTCGCATGGCGAACAACGTGGCGGATTTTGACGTCATGCTGGGTCATGAGCTGGCCCTGGAGATTCGCCGCTGCCGCGAAGCCGGCCGCAAGCTGGCTCTGATTCTGCCCGTGGGGCCCATGGGCATGTACCGTTGGACGGTCTATTTCCTGCGCGACTGGAATATTCCCTGCGATCACGTCAGCGGCTTCAACATGGATGAGTGGAGCGACGCCGAGGGCAACACGCTTCCTGCTGACAACCACGGAGCTTTTCAGTATGCCATGGAGAGTGCATTTTACGGGCCGCTTGCGGAACTCACGGTGCCGCCGGCGCAGCGATTCTTTGCCACCCGGAATCTGTTGCCCGAGTACCCGGAGCGCATTGGCGCCCTGCGCAAGGAGGGAGCCAAGCTCGTGGTGGTCTACGGCATTGGTCGCGCTTGCCATATTGCGTTTTGGGAGCCGCACTTTGGAGTCGAGTTCGCCAATGACGAAGATTGGCGCAAGCAGACCCATCGCTTAGGCGCCCGCCTGCACCCCCTGACCATCGAACAGAACGCCATCACCAGTTTCAAGAGCCGCACGACACTGGTTCCCGCTTTTGCCAATACCATCGGCCCCGCGTTCTTTACCCATGCCGACTACGCCATCGGTGGCGCGGATGGCGAACTGGGCCGCGGCATGCAATGGCAAGGGCTGTCGCTGTGGGTGACGCTGCGGCACGCGGTGAGCCGCCACGTGCCTTCCACCTGGATGCCGACTCAGCCGGGCGTCCTTTACTTCACGAAGGAGCTCGCCGGGCCTTTGGTTCCCGAGGCAAACTAATGTCACCTGAATCGAAATCCCCCCGCCTGCTGGCGGTTATGGCTCACCCCGATGACGCCGAAATGCTCGTGGCGGGAACGCTGTTTCATCTGAAAGACCTGGGTTGGGAGTTGGGGATCGTCACCATGACGGCGGGTGATTGCGGCTCGGCCACGGTGGCGCGGGAAGAGATCGCGCGCATTCGTTACGCCGAAGCGCAAGACGCCGCCGCATACCTGGGCGCTTGGTACGCCTGCGTCGGCCTGATGGACGTCGAGGTGATTTTCAACGTCGAAAACCTTCGCCGGGTAGTGGAGGTCATGCGCCGATTTGATCCCGACGTGGTGATGACGCATTCGCCGGTGGATTACATGCTGGATCACGAAGAGGCCTCGCGCCTGGTGCGGGGAGCGGCCTTTGCGCTGGCGATGCCCAACTATGAGACTCGGCAGAATCCGTCCGCCCCGCGTGGCCGCGCCACACCCGCCCTTTATTACGCGGATGCCATTGAGGGGAAGGATCCTTTGGGGCGGCGGATCTATCCCCAGTTCTATGTCGACATCAGCAAACCGCTTCCCCAAAAACGCGAGATGCTGTCTCGCCACGTCTCGCAGCGGGAATGGCTCCGTTCGCACCACGGGATTGACGAGTATCTGGACCGGATGACGGCGTGGGCGGCGGGCTACGGCAGCGAATGTGGGTTTGCTTACGCCGAAGGCTTTCGCCAGCACCTTGGACACGGCTATCCGCAGCAGCCCATCTTGCAGGCGGCGCTTAAAGACCTTCTCCACATGCGCGGCGGCACCTGTTTTGTAGGTCCGCGGCTCGTTCCCTATGGGCAAGGAAAAGCCGCGGACCTACAAAACAGGTCCGCGCTACACTTCCTCTATCCGACGTCGATCTCGATACGCGTCTTCCCGGCCAGCAGCATCGAGGGCACAACGATGTGGGTGGGATGGACCTCCCCCAGCGTCGCCGAACGCAAGGAGGTTCGGTCAGGCGGATGGATGTGGACATGGAGGGCGGCATCGAATGGCTTCACGAAAGTGGCTTCGACCTTCCAGCGAGCCGCTCCATCGGATGCGGTTAGGGCGTGCGTGGTCCAACTGATCGGCCCGAAACGCGTCGGGCAGTCCCGCACGCGAATCACTTCGCCGGGGCTGAACCAATGTTGGGGTGCGGCCTTCTGAAGATGCACGACGTTGCGATCGTGTTCTTCGTAGCACAAAAGCCAGCGTAACCCCAGCGTGGGCTGCAACTCGCTGTTGACCACCGCCGACCATCCGTAACGGTCTCCCTCGCCCGGGTAAGTTCCGGGCAACAAGGCGTCCTCAGGCGAGTAACGGTTTCCCAAATCCATGGCGTAGCAGAGGTTCCCGTAGAGGGAGAGAAGAAACGGGCGGTAATCGTCCTGGCGGATGCGCCCCGCCAGCGTGCCATGCTCCATGAAGTTGGAGGTGCGAGGAGTGTTGCCATCGGTGTTCATTCCCATAATTTGTTGGCCGGCGAGCTTCCGGTGCGCGAAGTGGCCGGCGTCCAAGGCGGGATCGCCCCAATCGCTCGTCCACCAATCCATCATGTAGCGGTGGTTTTCGTAGCTGGAAAGCTCGGTGGGCTGCCGCTCCGTATCGAAAGCCGTGAGGGGTGTGATGCCGGCCTGCTTCATGGCAGGATTCCGCTCCGCCAGCGTGCGGGCGAGAGAGCGCTCGATATCGGTTCGCATCTCCGCGGCCAACTTTCCGATTTCCTCCGCTTCCCGCCGCAGGTCAGCATCCTGATGCTCGGCCGCCGCGCGCTCCAGGCAGCGGGCATGTTCCTTAAGGCCGCGCCAGACCCAAGCCGAGTTCTGGTAATAGTAAGGGTGAGAATCCGGGAAGTCGTTTTGGGGATCGCCGTTATCCGCCTCGGGCGAGCCCCAAATCAAACCATGGCGAGGGTCTGCGGCCGGGAAGGTTTCCTGCGTGTAGCGATATCGGCGCACAACAAAGTCAATCATCCGCCGCAAAACCGGCAACCGCCGTCGGAGGGCGGCGAGATCCTGCGTGTAATCGTAGGCGCGCGCGGAATTTTCGAGGAAAACGCCGGCGTTGAGCGGCGCCTCCACCTGATCCTGCGTGTTGTAAAGAAAGTTTCCGTCAGGAAGAATGTAATGCTCGAGGTAATGTTGCAAATAGGGTTCAACCCGGTCACTGAGTCCCCACAACTGATGCGCCCAAACGAATTCGTAGTGCGCAACGGGGAAGAGCGCGTGGCTGCGCGCCGGAATTTTGGTGTAAGCGCCCTCGCCAATTTGGTACGTCGGTTCCAGTCCGTGGTAGCTGCATCGGGAGAGCACGATGCCTGCACGCGCGGCGTCAAGCAGCCATTCGTCCGGAATTTCCACGCGCATCCCGGCATCAAAAAAGCTGTGCCAGCGGTTCCAAACGCCTGCTAACGCCGAGAAGAATCCTCCTGCTGAGCCGTTCCAATACCGCTCCACAAAGACAGGTGCGGGGCTGGGCCCCTCGGCGATCGTTGCACCCGAAGCGTTGGGCTTGCCGGCGGATTTGCCGGGAAGCATGGCCCGCACGCGCCCCAGGGGGCGGGCCTCCGGGCCATCCGGCAGGATCACCATAACTTCGTACCCGACCTGGAAGTGCGGGTTCCAAACCCCGATGTCTGCCGCCGGCAGAAAGCCCGCCAGCAACGTGCGCTTGCTATAACCAGGAACGTATTCGTACAGGTAGTCGGAGGGCAGGAAGCGGCGAGGGTCGAAGAGGCGACCATTAAGATCGGGCGCCCAGGCGGTCTGCTCGCCCGCGGCCATTTGGCGGGATTGCCCGTCGGCTTCCAGGAACAACGACCGCTCCGGCGCGGCCTCTTCGTTGGCGACCAATGTCCAGCCGATCAACTCCGCTCCCAGGGCCGCAACATTTTCGTAACACGGATCCTGGTCGGAATTCAGGATGTACTCGCCGCAAACGTCAGGGCCGGGGACGTACTGCGCAGGCCGCTCGAGTTTGACATGGTGGGGGGTGTTGGTGGGGCGGGGGCGGATTCGCGAGAGATCGCCGATGCGTTTGGGAATGCGCGCGATCTCGCCCATCTCCGTGACGTAGGCAATCGCGCCCTGATGGGTGACGTGCTTCTCAAAAACTGCCG
>JBEKAD010000432.1:0-5150 GCA_050018435.1 Terriglobia bacterium | reverse complement strand
TCCAGGAGCGCATCAATCTGCCTCTGAAATTCCGTTCTCGCCGCAAAGGGTCGGCTGGCAAATTTCACGCCGGGAAGATGGCGGATCAGAAAATCGTCAAGATGCGACAAACAAATCATCTTCTTGAAGCCGCATTGTGTATACGGGTCGGTGGCGGCTGATTCCCTTAGCTGGTACCTCCCCTCATGAGGCCCGACGAGAAATCCCCCGGATTCGATCGCTTGCCGGAGGTGCCGCCGTGTAAGCATGTAAGAGGCGGAATGTTCGTTGGTGAAGTAAGCGAACGTGTACTCGCCCCTGGTCTTGACCGAGCCGGGATCCCAGTGGTAACAGAAATTCACATTGCAGAAGTGCAGGTTGTCCTTGGCATCCGCCTCGGTGTTGAGAAACCCGGCAATCTCGTCCTCAGGGAGGACCTCCGTGGCCCTCAGGAAAGCCT
This sequence comes from Terriglobia bacterium, assembly GCA_050018435.1. Classification (GTDB taxonomy): domain Bacteria; phylum Acidobacteriota; class Terriglobia; order UBA7540; family UBA7540; genus Bog-366. Next base: position 4,711 of record JBEKAD010000432.1, on the reverse strand, counting down.
CGATATTGCGTTGCGTATAGAGTGTGTCATCTTCGGAATAAATAAAGAGATCGTAATGGGGCATCCTTTCGGCCAGGATTTTCTTGTGGGCAAAAGGAAACGCATAAGGGTTCTTGGGGGGCAGGGTCAGAACCACCTCGATATCCGGCCCCAGGGTTTTGGGAACATTTGAGAGCACTGCGATGTCGACGTCGTAGGGCATTTTGCGATATTCTTCCAAGACCCTGTGCAGATAGACGTCATTCAACGTTCCGTAATTTGCGAGGACCACCAGGATCTTCATGGCGTGAATCTACAGTCTGGACGCAGTTCTTACCCTCTCAGGCGTTGACTTGTGCCGACAAAGGGGTTTATATGGATGGTGTGAGGGAGTGCTCGTCCGGACCAGCTCAAGAACCTCCTATTTGTATAATAGCGCAGGATCGAATACCACAGCTAGATTCAGATCGCGAGGACTAAACCATGGGACAACACAAATTCGGGTGGAGAGGCTGTTTAGGCATTATTCTTTTGCTTTCCAGCTTTCTGGCACCAAGCGCGTTGTGCGCTGCGACCCACTATGTCTGGTGCAATGCGACCGGCAGCGGCAATGGTTCGAGTTTCACCAATGCTTATCTCCACCTTCCCCAGAAAAATGACGGGCACGATTCCAATATGGTCCGTGGTGACACTTACGTCATCGCCGGGGATTCAAGCTGCACCTATTCGTCACAACGCTTTAATGATCCCGTTAGCGGCACGACGCTCATCACCGTTCGTTACGCGCAGGCCAGCCTTGATTCTGGCGTCTCCGGCTGGCAGTCAACCTTCACCACTACGCCCGCTCGGTGGGGAGGCAGTGGTGGGGCCTGCACCTCAGGAACCGGTGGTGTGTGGCTGATGGACAGCAGCTATTACGTCATTGATGGCATGGTCGGAAGCGGTGAAAACTCGGGTGCTTACGGCTTCTATTTTTGCGAGCCGTCTCCTCTGAGTCCCACGTACCCCTACGTTATAAACTTGGGAGAAGGGGGCACCACTTACAACGTGACAAATAACATAATTCGTCACGTGGAGATTAATGGGAACTACACGAGCGGCACCCCCTCGGGGAACGGACAGGAGGATATAAATCAACCAGGGACCAACACGCTCAGTAATCTCCTCATAGACCACTGCTATTTTCACGACCTTGCCGGTACATTCTTTCAGATCAACGGGGGGGCAAATATTACCGTTCAGTATAGTGTGCTCGCAAGGAACATAAGCTGGCTGGGTGAGCATCAAGAAGCCTGGACATGTGCGCCCTGCACAAATCTCATTGACCGCTACAATGTTTATGAGGACATCAGCGGGACCGCAGTTGTTGACGCAGGGCTGAGTCTCCTTGGTGGGCGTTCGGATAATTTGCAGTTTTATGGCGATGTGTTTTTTGCGACAGGAACGTACTCCGGGCAATTTTTGAGTTTAGGCATAGTTGCCGATAATAATTGCCAGTATCCCTCTGCCCCCCTTACTAATCTTCAGTTCAATAATAATACCATTTCTGGGTTCAATAGTTCGGCGGGTAGTTACAGCGGCGTTTACCTGGCTTGTTCCAACAGCACGATAGCCGGGCTGTACAACAACCTGTGGTTTGGAAACACCAGGCCAGTGTTAAACGGCGCGGGCGGAGGAACGAATGAGGATTACAACACGTTCCTCAACACGGCCATTGAGACTGGCTCCCTTCTCAACACCCACGACTACCATACGGCCAACGGGTCGGCAAATCCCTTTGTCAATTCCGCCTTGAAGAATTACCTGCTTTCCAGCGAGACCATTGCCCCCCATCTCAATGATGGCAATCCGCTTCCGGCCCCATACAACATCGATCCGAATGGAATCCCCCGGGGCGCGAGTGGGAACTGGGACAGGGGTGCATACCAAGTTCCCCCACTCCCGCCCTCAAGCGTGAATATCACGGGCGTTCATTAGTGTCTCGGCGGCGCGAATTCCAGTGCGGAAATTGTGTCCGGGATGCGGCTGAAGATTGCCAACCCTCACGGTAGCAGCGGGACCTCCCCCGCAACTTCTGCACGTTCAAACGCGATGACCTTTTCAATCATCTCATCCAGTTGGACACGGGGTTCCCAGCCGATGCATCCCTGAATTTTCGAAGTATCGGGGACACGGCGGGGCATATCCTCGAATCCCTCTCCGTAGGCGGCCGCGTAAGGAATGTATTCGATGGGCGACTTGCTTCCTGCCAGGGTTTTGACTCGGTGGGCCAGGTCCTCGATGGTAATTTCCTGTGCGTTTCCAATGTTAAACACCTGGCCCACCGCGCGATCACAGAGAGCGAGCCCAATAAGGGCATCGACGGCATCCCCCACGTAAGTGAAGGAACGGCTCTGCTTCCCGTCCCCATAGACGGTAATCGGCGCTCCGGATAGCGCTTGGCGGGCGAAAGTCGGAAGCACCATGCCATACTGGCCGGTCTGTCGCGGGCCAACGGTATTGAACAAACGGGCGACCACGACGGGAAGCCTTTTCTCCTTCCAATAGGCTATCGCCAGGAATTCATCCAGGGCTTTGGAGCAGGCGTATGCCCAACGGCCTTTAACGGTAGGGCCCATCACCAAGTCGTCTTCCTCGGAGAAAGGAATCTTGGCTGCTTTCCCGTAGACTTCCGAAGTGGAAGCGACGAGAACTTTTTTCTTTTTCTTGTTGGCGAGCTGGAGCACCACTTCGGTACCCTGTACGTTGGTTTCAATGGTGCGGACAGGGCTTTCCACAATCAGTTTGACGCCCACGGCTGCGGCCAAGTGGTAGATGACGTCGCACTGATCCACCAACTCGGCCAGCAGAGGAACGTTCATCACGGTATCGACAATGTATCGGAACGGGGCGCGGCTGGAAGCGACGACGGAAAGCCCACCGCGTTGGGTTGTGGCACTGCCGTTCACCGCTCCGTAGCGAAGCTTCAGGTGCTCGATGTTCCGGATCGAGCCGGTTGACAGGTCGTCGATGATCGAGACAGCGTGACCCTTCTCCAGCAATGCTTCAGCCAAATGGCTGCCGATAAACCCGGCACCGCCTGTGATCAGGACTCTCATCGATCCTTCCTTTCTGGATGTGATCCCAGGGAAAGTGGGTCAGAAAGACGAAGCCGAGAATGGGCCGTTCGCCGAACTCCCTGTGAAGACTATTCCCGAGCGGCCGGAGTCCCGTGCCACAATCCAGCACGATGCGCGTGCCGTTAGCCAGGCGGACCTCCACGCAGGGCGTGTTTCCGCCATAACGGGAATTCCGACGTTCCGGAGTACTCGTCCATCCTCGCGCGCCCCAAATCTTGATCGTCATCGCTCGACGTAACAGGCTTCGACGCGACAACCATTGCTCACATCGCGCCTATCAATTGTAACTGCATTGAGCCGGTGGGTCATTGCTACGCACGGAGGCTGAATACGACTGTCGCAGTCATCCCATTGTCCGGCAAACGCCATTCGACGACTCTGAAGTTTCGCTCGATCATCTTCAAGAGGCGTCGGTATTTTCTTCGATCGTGGACTCTGACGATAAATACACCATTCGGGCTCAAGAACGACGCAAAACGGCGGAGCGTGGCCAGGGTCTTGTGTTGAGGAATATAGTATATGGACTCTCTGAACAGAATCACCGAAAAAGGTTTTGGCGGTACATATGTCGAAATATCTCTCACTACATAAGTGATTTTTGATGCTCGAGATGGGTTCAGACGCATCGCGAGCGCGGCCCTTTCAATTGCTTTATTTGAAACATCAACGCCGACGTAACTCTTGTATGTGTCCGCAATCTCTAGCGCGGTGGCCCCCAAGCCGCATCCGAGATCCAATATATCAGCGCCCGCTGAGTACCTTTCGACAACTTCAAGAGCCGAGTCTCTTCGGGAACGCACGCTTCCAGTATCATCTTCAGTGGGGTCCCACTTGCCGCTGGTGTATTCGATATCCCACACGCGCTGCATCGTGGCAGTGCTGCCCCGTCGCTTGAGGAAAGCATGAATGACCTCCACCAGCTTGACGAGGGGCTCGAAATGACGACTACAACCGTGATTCATGCGCCTTACCGTTGCGTTGACGACCCGGTCGTGGTTCTGCTTCAACCGGCGGTGTTGCTAATGGGATGTGGAGTTGGGCCACGGAATGGGGTGTGCCGTTCCGGTGTTTCATGAACAGCTAGCGATATGGCGTCCACCGGGGTTCGCGGGCAATTGCGGCCAGGCCTTTGGACTCACCTTGGCTTGACCCTTGGCCTGCGTTTGCATTCCGGCGTAGCGTCCCACCGCCAAGGGCGTTCCCGACTCGGCCTTCAAACCCGGCTGGAATGGCCGCGGAATCCGATGACTTGGAGACGACGAATAAGCAGGAGGCGGTGGAAATCATAGCCAGCAGCATATACAGATTCACAAAGCTCTGGTCGAAATAGCTGACCCCGAAAAAGGTTACGACGTGGGCAAAGAGTGCGCTGCCCAGGGCCCACAGCGCAAACTGGACCGTCGTTTGGTCACTCGGTCCTAGCGCGCGAAGCGAGCGTCCGACCGCGCCAAAACACCTCTTAATGATCAGGATGAAGAGGAGCATCGTCAAAAGGCCACCCTCAACACCTTGGAAAATAAACTCATTCGTGACGTCATGGAGACCATGTCCCCAAGCCTCAGTGTCTTTGGTTCCAACCAGCCACCAGTCACGGAAATTGGCCATGGTTCGAT
>JBEKAD010000431.1:0-5155 GCA_050018435.1 Terriglobia bacterium | reverse complement strand
CACCCAAGCCACTTCGGCAGTGGTCAGGCCCGCATCGTGCGCGGCTTCGTACACCGTTCTTGCCTGCACCAGAACCTTTTGATCTATCCAGGGTTGGATGCGGACGGGTTTTCCATCCCCGACGCGTACCGGCAAACCGTTATAGATTACTCCGTTGCGGGCGCTATTGACGCCGGTCACCATAGCGGTATGATTGGGCCACGTCACGGTTGGATTTACCGGCTTCATTCCGTCCGCAACCCCTCCTTCCCGGATCAGCTTGCGCAAGACCGGCAGGGGAAGTTTGGGATCCTGCAGCATGTAGGCCGGAAACCCATCCAGGCTGACGACGATCACGTGGCGGTCGGATGCTCCCTGAGTGGATGGTGCGGCAGGCTGCTGGGAAGCCGCAGGCATGGTCAACCAGCAAACGAGAAGAGAAGCCGCCAGTAAACGTGGTTTCATAGTCCGTGCTCCGTTGTGGGTGGAGTTGCGCTAGATTCTGCAAGGACGAATCGGCCCATCCCCTCTTACTCCAACCTTCAGACGGAACCTCCCGCTGACGGGGTTGCTTTCCCGTCAGCGGGGGATTCGTTTCTTGTTGTCTTCCCGACGAGCCACGCCTAATCTCGTCAGAAGGTCAACTTGAGTGCGAGTTGCAGCGCCCGCGGTCCCCAATCGGCATTAACCGCACCAAGAGACGCGTTGGCCGTACCGGTGCACGGCTGGCCGAACGTCGTAGTGCCGGAGCAGCCTGTATTGAGGCCATCCCAATTAGGGTGGTTAAAGGTGTTGAACGTTTCCGCGCGGAATTCCAACCGGGAACGCTCTCCGCCAAACCAGGGCATTCTGAAATCCTTGAGCAGCGCGAGGTCAAAATTGTTCCGCCCCGGTCCCGTAAGGACGTTCTTGCCCAAATAGCCGAACATGCCCGGCTCGCCGTTGGAATTCAGTTGCGACAGGAGGGGCTGGGCAATTTCGCTCCCGCTAAACACCGCAGGAGTTGGACCGTAGGTCGGGATGCTGATGGTTGACTTCTGAGCCTTGACAGGGCCCACGGGGTTACACAGCGTGCTGCCATTGATTGCCGTGGAATAGCCGCTGACCCCGCAAGTCGGTGTAAAAGGCACGCCCGAAAAGAAACTCGTAATCCCACTGATGCGCCAGCCCCCCAGGGTCTGGCTAAGGGACTTGCTAAGCAACGTGTTGGAAGGGTGACTGAAGAAGGGCAGGCTGTAAACGTAGCTCAGGAGCAGCGACTGAGGACGATTAAAGTCGCTGCTCCCATAGTTGCGCTCAATGTTGGTGGAGTCAAAAAACGTGTTGCTGTAGTATGTTGATGCGTCGTCCAACGAATGCGACCAGGCGTAAGACGCCTGGACCATGAGCCCGTGTCCGAAGGGGTGGGTGAATTCCGCTTGCAGGGCGTTGTAGTTTGAGTTCGAGACGCCTTCCTCACTTAGGATGGTGGTATAGCCTCGGTAAGGAACGAAGAAAACCGAGGAATGCTGCTTGTTAATGAGGATGCTCTGCACATTGCAGTTGCCGAGGCTGTCGCACCCGGTGGCGCCCGCCAGCGCGGGAACATTCTCAGTAGTCACACCTTCGGGAATCTGGTTTATATTCACAGAGATGGGAAGGTGATGGGAAAGTGTACCCACGTATCCTACGCTTAGCAGATTCTTGCCCGGAAACTCGTGCTGGACGGTCAAGTTATACTGTTGTACGACCATCCATTTATGCTTGGTTGGCATAACAGTGAGGGCAACGGGGCCAAGGAGACCAGGGGTGATGTTGGTATAGCCACTGATGTTGTACGCGAAGGAGGTAAATTCTGTCGGGGCATTCGATTCAAAGCTCTGACTTCCTGCTATGCCTGTCCCGCCTAGGTCGTAAAAGAGGCCGTACCCGCCGCGAATTACGGTCTTCCCCGAGCCCGTCGGGTCATAGGCAAAGCCGAACCGCGGCGCAACATTAGCCTCCGTTGCAAGGGAACAACTTGGCGGGATCCCGTTGGCGCCGCATTCTACTAAGCCGTTACCGAAACTGTGGAACCAAGCTCCAGTTCCCGCAATGAGGTAGCCACCCGCATTGAGTTGGGCCTGAGCCGCGGGATTATAGAGGCCCGGGATGAAGGTCGAATTCTTGGGTGGGTTTGAGATCTCATGATTCGGTTGATAATAAGTATAGCGGAGACCCAGGTTCAGCGTAAGCTTGCGGGTCACCTTCCAGTCGTCCTGAAAATAGGGCTCGACGTCCGTGAACCGGAAGAAAAACTTGGCATAACCTCCCACAGGCGTACCGCCCACCGTTTGCGTGCCCTCCTCGACGAAAGCGAGTGCACCGATGTCCTCATCCGCGAGAGAGTTGCCGGTCGAGTTGGCGCTGCTGCCGCCACTGAAAGAGTATATACCATCCGTGGCCATGCCGCCATGCTCGTTCTTTTGGGCCCGCTCCGCAAAGAGTCCGAACTTGAGTGTGTGGTTCCCAGCCACGTCAACCCAATCATCCTTCAGCACGTAGGCGGGCGCCGAATTCGAGAAGTCATCCTTGACACCTACCCCCGCCAATTCGGGACCCATGGTATACGGACTAGAGACGCCCGGTAGGTCATTGTTGGCCTCATTCACCGCAAAGATGTTGTGAGCAGTCCAATTGGCGGGCTTCTCGAACGAGCCTGCGACGCTCGATTTTCCCACGAGCGCCGGCGCCCCGTAGAGGAGCATGTCAGAGGTAACTCCTAACATAAATGTGCTCATGAGATGGGGATTAACCGAGTGGGTAAGGCGAAAGACAGCGTTGAAACCCAGCCGGTTCTGCTGACTTTCTTGGGTATCGTACGTGGCGCCCGAGTAGGTATTTGTGGGGGGAAACGTACCCCAATACCACGAATCGTGCGTGAAACGAAACATGGCCGCAGTCCTGTCGCTGATATTCTGGTCGACGCGAACTGTCTGTTGACCCCAGTTCGTGGGATTGCTGGGCGATTTGACGTAGCCGTTTGGGCCACTGTTCGGGAGCGGAACCCAAGCGTTGAGGAGGTCTGTCGCATCAGGGTCAACGGGTACAATGTCGTTTGGATACAATTGGCCCCCCGACCCGGGGATTTTGGGAAGGATGCACCCAGCCGCCACGGTGGCATTATAGTTTGCCGAGGTCTTATCGCATTCGCTGAAATTCCCTTGCCGCTCAAGCAAGGTAGGGGCGCTGGTGTTGATCACTACGCCTGTCCGGTACCGGTGGAACTCCTGCGACCAGAAAAAGAAGGTCTTGGTTTTGTCCTGATTATAGACTCCGGGAATGTAGAATGGCCCACCCAAGTAATATCCGGGATCGTTCCAGTGCATCGGGAGCTTGGGAGCATTACCGCCCGGAGGATTGACGACACGGTTTTGGAAAAAATCATTGGCGTTGAAGTCGGTGTTGCGGACGAAGTCATACATGCCGCCATGGAATTCCTTCGTCCCGGACTTTATGGCCACTTCGATGAGGGAGCCTCCGGCTAATCCCATATTAGCCTCGTAGCTGTTAGCGGTGACGCGCATTTCTGCAACGGAGTCGATGCTGGGATCGATGTTGCTTGATGTGCCGCCTCCGGAGGTGTCGCCGCCATACATGCCGTCAAACTCAAATTTCGAGTAACCCTGGCGGATCCCATTGACAAAGCCAGCGCCCCCGACCGTGCCATAGAAGGTCTGGCCGTTCGCTTCCGTGACCCCAGGTGTCAGATACATGAGATTCGCAAAATTGCGACCGTTCAGGTCCAGGTCCACCACCTGCGAGCCGTTAATGACATGAGAAATCGTTCCCGTTTCGGTCTCCACCCGGGGCACATTACCGACGATAGTTACCTCTTGCGTGGTTGCTCCTACTTGCATTTGCAGATTTACCCGCAACAGTTGGCTAACTTGCAAGGTGATTCCAGACCTCACCAGCTTCTGGAACCCTGCGGCCTCAGCGGTGATGACACAGGAGCCGATCGGCACTTGGTCAATCACATAACTGCCGGCGGAATCGGAAACCAAGCTTCGCTTGAATCCCTTATCCGGGTTCGCTACTTCTACTTTGACGTTGGGGATCACGGCACCCGACGGGTCCGTGACCGTCCCAATGACGGTTGCCGCCTCACTTTGCGCCCAAGCAGCAACTGAAATAGAAAACAAAGCTAGCAACAAACAAACTGTCTTTTTCACTGTCGTATTCCTCCTTTTTTCGCGATGCCGAGCTTTACTGCATGTCTGCCTCAGGGCATATAACTTGCTGCGGCACGGAGATTAGACCCAAGCGACCGTCAATCCAAAGGGCAGTATGTTCAACTCGAGCAGTTGAGGCCACGCCGCTTGCTTATGAATGCCCGACGATCAAAGAGTACCGCAACCCTCCGCGCCGCTGCGAAAGAGCCGGTGGAGGACAGTGTTCGACCTGCAAGAACGTCTATCGCGCGCTGACCTTCTATAAGGAGGCTGGTGTCACTTGTCAACGTAGGTTACAGTTTGATACAGTAAGGCGCCTTTAAGATCTCGCTCGGTGGCCTGTAATCGGCCACGGAGCGTGGTCGGCTCGGCAGCCGTTATCCTTTGGAGAAACAATGGGTTGCCGCATAACCGTCCTTGGCGCGTAGCAGTCGGAAGAACCGGATCCTTACAGTGAGGTTGGGACCATGAAACACACAGTCGAGTCGAGCGAGTTCCCCCATCCCCACGAGCAAGCGGCACCCATCACTGAACGGCAAATAGCGGCCATCCTCCGCGAGACGGGAAACATCCTGAAAAGTCATGCCTTTAAGACCAGCAAGCGGTCTCAAGAGTTCCTCGCCTATGTGGTCGAGCATACCCTTGAGGGACATCTTGAGCTTCTCAAAGAGCGAAGCATCGGAGTGGGTCTCTTTCATCGCTCGGTGGATTATGCCACCGGGGAAGATGGAGTTGTACGAGTCCAAGCCGGGGAGGTGCGCAAAAGGCTGGCCCAGTACTATCACGAGGAGGGGGATTCCTCGCCGCTTCGTATTGAGCTTCCGGTAGGCTCCTACGTGCCGGAGTTTAATTGGAATCCGCACGCGCCCCCGGCCGTTCTCCCAACACCCCAGCGGTCGGAGAATCGCAGGAAGCTTCGGCTGGCAACCACGATTGCGCTCGGCCTTGCCCTGGCTCTGGCCCTGGTGCTGGTTTCCCTCCGC
>JBEKAD010000430.1:0-5158 GCA_050018435.1 Terriglobia bacterium | reverse complement strand
CTATCCCTCTCCCTTGGGGAGAGGGGGGACCGCAAGGCGGTGGGTGAGGGGTCTCTTCGCAAGTAATGCATTCATGGCCCCAGAAGTATGTGACACCCGCGACTTTGACGGAACCCTGACCTGGCGCGAGCACGTCTTACCGGCGCGATGTGATTATGCTAAGATGGCCGTGGATTTCTGCGGCGAAGTGGTAGACTTTCACAACGGCATGTGCTCGAGCGAAATCAAGACCCTCAACGAATTGTTGCTCAAGGCGGTCGCGGAGCACTCGAAGCCGGACTGTTTCCTGTTTAAGAGCTTAGGGCGATACCAGGGCGTTTCATCGCAGGAGGCGTTGCGCAAGGTGGCGGCGTTGGCCTCGCTGCTGAGCCGCCTGCACGTCGAGCGTGGCGACCGCGTGGCCATCCTCTCCGAAAACCGCGTGGAGTGGGCGCTGACGGACTACGCGCTGCTGGGCCTGGGCGCCATCCCCGTGCCCATTTACACCACCCTGCTCGAACCTGACATCGAATACATCCTGCGCGATTCCGGGGCGAAAGGAATCGTGTTGGCGACGGAGCCGCAGCTTGCCAAGGTCGTGAACGTGCGGCCTCACCTGCCGGACTTGAAATTCGTTCTGGCCATGGATTGCGCCAAGCTGCAAGGAACGGGCGCCGAGTGTTGGGAGGGCAGCCTCGCGCTCGAACTGGGTCTGGTGACCAATGCCGTGGAGTCATTCACCGCGAAGGCGCTGGCCGCGCGACCGGAGGACATCGCCACGATTCTTTACACCTCCGGCACGATGGGCAAGCCCAAAGGCGTTATCCTGACGCACGCCAACATTGTTTCCAACGTGCTGGAGTGCGCAAGGCTTTTTCCCCTGACTCGCGATGATGCGTGCATATCGCTGCTGCCCTTGTCCCACATTCTGGAACGGACGCTCGACTTCCTTTGTTTCTGGAAGGGTGTGTCGATCGCGTACGCGGAGAACCTGGACTCCCTGCCGCTGAATCTGCGTGAGGTCAGGCCCACCTTGATGGGCGTGGTTCCACGCGTGCTCGAGAAGATTCATGATCGCGTCATGGAAGTCGTCCGCAGCGCGCCCCCGGCGAGGCAGAAAATCTTTTGCTGGGCCCTGGGAGTGGGAAAACAAGCCTTTCCCTATCGCCTCAAGGGTCAACGTTTGCCGCTGGGGTTGCGCCTCAAGCATGCCCTCGCCGACGCGCTGGTCTTCTCCAAGGTGCGCGAGCAACTGGGCGGCCGCATCACCATCCTGGCTTCCGGCGCCGCTCCGCTGGCGCGGGAACTCGCCGAATTCTTTTACGCCATGGGCCTGCCGGTGTACGAGGGCTATGGCCTTACGGAAACCTCCCCCGTCATTGCCATCAATTATCCCGGTCACACGAAGCTCGGAACCGTCGGCCCTCTGATCGGGGGTGTGGAAGTCAAGTTCGGGGAAGAAAATCACGATCCGGCAGGCGGGGCGGGACGCGAAATTCTGGTGAAAGGCCCGAACGTCTCGCCCGGTTATTACCACATGGAGGAAGAAAACCGGGTTGCTTTCGAGGGGGGATGGTTCCACACCGGCGACCTGGGAGCGATGGACGAAGAAGGATGCCTCCGCATTACCGGCCGCAAGAAGAACCTCTTCAAGACCTCGGCTGGAAAATACGTTTCCCCGGAAAAACTGGAGAATCTCTTCCAGAGTCATCCCTATGTTCACCAAATCGTGGTACTGGGCGCCGGGCGCAAGTTTGTGGGTGCGTTGGTGGCGCCGGTTTTCCAGCGGTTGGAAGCCCACGCGCGCGCGCACGGCGTGACCTTCCAGACCCGCGAAGAGCTGGTGGCCCATCCGGAAATCCACGCCTTCATGCAGCAGCTTGTGGACGAAACCACGCGCTGGTTGGCGCCTCACGAAAGAATTCGCCAGATCGTTTTGCTGCCGCGCGAACTAACCATGGGGGACGGCGAGGTCTCACCAACCTTAAAGGTGAAGCGGCGGGTGGTGGAAGAGAAATATCGCGGTGTAATCGAGGAGATGTTTTCGCGCCACGCGCCGCAAGTTCAGGAGCCAGGAGTCAGAAGCCAGAAGTCAGACTAAAGCTGGCCCGATTCTGAGCCCTGGCCCCTGGATTCTGAGAAATTGCGGGCGCGTGGAAAACGAGCCAGGAGTCAGGAGGTTGCTGGTCTTGTTCTGGCTTCTGACTCCTGGCTCCTGACTCCTCCTAGAAGATATGCAACTTGATGCTCAAGTATTTCTTGGGGTTCTTGCGGAAGTCCGCCAAGAACTCCTTTAAGGATTGCGAGCTTTCGCGCAAATTGTTGAAGAGGGTGGGGTCAGTCGAGAGTTTTCCCAGCGTCCCCTGGCCATGGTCGATGCGCGCGGTAATGGTATCCATGTGAGCCAGGGTGGAGTTCATGCGGTTGTAGAGTTGCTCGTCTTTAGCCAGCTTTCCGAGCGTGCCGTGACCCTGATTGATGCCAGCGATCAAGGTGTTGCCATTCGCCATCAGCCGGTTGAGATTGTTGTAAGCCGAGGGATCGGAGATGAACTTGGCCAAACTCCCCTCCCCATGTTGGACGTCATCGATGACGTTATTCAGGCGGTCGAGCGTAGCCACGGTGCGGTTATAAAGAGTCTCATCAGACATGAGTTTGCCCAGCGTTCCTTCGCCGCGCTGAGCGCGCTCCACCAGGCTCTGCGCGCCGGAAACGGTGGCGTCCATCTTGTTGTAAAGCGTCTGATCGTAAAGCAGTTTGCCCATCGATCCCTTGCCGGCCTGGATTTGTGTAGTGATGTCATCGAGCTTAGCGGACAGGGCATTGAGGTTCATGATGACCTCGTTGGTGTTTTGCACGACCGCGGCGATGTCAGCCTTCTCAGCGGTCTTGACTGCGCCGCCGTCCGCAATCACCTCTTGGCCGGCCGTGCCGCGGGTAATGTCCACGTAGCTATCGCCCAGCAGTCCGACCGTTTCCACCGAGGCCACGGAGTCGGCGCGGATCTCGTTCTGATAGGTGCGCGCAATCTTCAAGTCAAGCTCCACGGCGCGCTGCCGATCAGGGTAGGGAGAGATCCGGATCTTGGCAACGTTGCCCACGGAAATGCCGGCCAGCCGCACCTGCGCGCCCTCGCGCAGATCCCCGGCGCTGGGAAGGTAAGCCTTAAGGGTGTAATGCCGGGTGAAGAACCCTACCTGGCCGCTGATAAAGAAAACCGCGATGGCAAAAAGGGCCAGGCTGACAATCACCATGACGCCGACTCGAAGCTGGGCCCACTGCACACGCTCGTGTTGAGGCATAGTTGGTCTCCTCCGCGAAGTTCAAAACTCTATTGTAAATCATCTGCGGCGCAATCGGGGACACGGGACACGGGACACGGGATTCGGGATTCGGGGTTAGGGATTCGTACGTTTGGAAGCCGGACACGGGATACGGGACACAGCAATAGTAAATAGTGAATGGTGAATAGTGAGTTGGAGCGTGCTTTTACCGTTCCCCATTCACTATTCACTATTTCCCTAACCCCTAACCTCTAACCCCTAACCCCGAGTCTTTACGCCAGGTACTTGCGCAGATACGGATCCGGAGAGTGGACAAACTCCTGCTCGCTCCCGTCAAAATAAACCCCGCCGTCGCGCAGCATCAGAAAGCGCGTCGGCGGTCGAGAAGTGGCCGGGCTGCCTTGTGGCAAGGGGACCAAGGTTTGTTTTTCCGCGGAGAAGACATAGTTAGCCAGCTCGTAGGCATCCTGCAAGCGTTGCGTGACCACGACCGAGGTAACGTGTTGCATGTCGCGCAGCTTGGCAATCAGCACATTAATGGTGAAGCTGGTGACAGGATCGAGCCCACCGGTAGGCGAGTCGTAAAGCATGATAGAGGGGTTGCTGACAATGGTGCGCGCAATCGCCACGCGGCGCCGCATTCCCCCGGAGAGCTCCGAGGGCATTTTCTCGATGGCCGGTTCCATTTCCACGAAGCGCAGAACCTCGCGCACGCGCCGTTCGATGGCGGCTTCGTCGCCCAGATGCTCTTCGCGCAAGCGATAAGCGACATTGTCAAAAACCGAAAGGGAATCGAACAGCGCGCCTTCTTGAAAGACAATTCCCATGCGCTGGCGAAGGGGCTGAAGGCGGGCCTCGGAAAGGGGAACCAAGTCCTGCCCCTCAATCAGCACCTGTCCGCCGTCGGGCTTCAGGAGGCCCAGCATCAGCTTGAGGAGGACGGACTTTCCCGAACCGGTCTCGCCCAGCAAGATCAGGGTCTCGCCGGCTCCGAGAACGAAGGAGACATTCGTCAGTACCCGCTTGCTCTCAAAGGAGAGGGAGACGTTGCGAAGCTCAATGGCCGGAACTGCGCTCATACAGGACTCGGGGCTCGGGACTCGGGATACGGGGTTAGGGATTAGGGGTTCGGGGTTAGGGGTCAGGGAAATAGTAAATAGTGAATAGTGAATGGTGAGACCTCGCCCCGGCTCACTATTCACCATTCACCATTCACAATTTACTATTCACCATTTCCCCAAATCCCGAGTCCCGAATCCCGAATCCCGATTCCCGATTCAGTAGAAGCCAATCGCGATCAGAAACTTGGTGATGAAAAAGTCGACCACCACGATGAGCACCGAGGCAACTACCATGGCCTGGGTCGTGGCGCGCCCCACGCCCTCCGTACCGCCGGTCGTGTGCAGCCCCTGGTAACAGCCCACCAAGGAAATCAGGATGGCAAAGATGAAAGGTTTAAGGAGCCCCTGGGTAACATCCTGAAACGTCAACGACTGGTAGGCCGAGGTCCAATACTCTTCCGTGGTCAAGCGCACCGTGAAATAGCTGACCAAGTAGCCTCCTGCCATGCCACAGAAATCCGCCAGGATCGTCAAGAGGGGCAGCGTCACTACGGTGGCAAACAGCCGCGGGATGACGAGTTTGCGCAGGGGGTCGGTGCCCAGAGCGCGCATGGCGTCAACTTGCTCGCTGACGACCATGGAGCCGATTTCCGATGCAATGCCGGTACTGTTGCGGCCCGCCATCATCAGCGCGGTAAGCACGGGGCCGAGCTCAAGAACCAGAGTCAAGGCCACCACTTCGCCCATCAACCCCACCTCGCCGAAAGTGGTTAGCGTGCGGTAGGTCTGCAAGGCCAGGACGCCGCCGGTAAAAAAACCGATGAGCAGGACGAT
>JBEKAD010000429.1:0-5167 GCA_050018435.1 Terriglobia bacterium | reverse complement strand
ATGCGAACGCGAGCCTTTACCCACTTGAATTGAGATTGAGTCCGCAAATCCGCGAAAAATGGTGGCAGTCGGCTTTGGTTGCCGCGCGCCAACTGAAGAACTTAGCAGATGAAGCCTGTGCACTTTCGAATTTGATGGCTATTCACACCGACATGGGGGATGCGCGACGGGCGATTACGGAAGGAGAGCGGGCGGTTCAAATTTTGAAGGAGCTCGGGAAGCCGACTCTCGCCAGCCCAGCATTAAATAACATGGGGCTCGCATACGAGGCATTAAATGAGCCTCTCCGCGCGATCGAGTTTTACGAGGAATCGTTGAGAATTGACCGCGAGCTCGGGGACCGCCGCGGAGAAGCTGCAGCCTTGGCAAACATCGGAAACTGCCATTCGACCCTTCATGAGATGCGCCTCGCGATTGAATTTCACGAACGCGCCAGAGACATCTATAGAACTGCGGGCTACCGGCTTGGTGAGGCTCGATCATTGGGGAATCTCGGAAACGACTGCGTTGCGATCGGTCAATTCGGCAGAGCCGTCGAACACTTTGAGCAGGAGTTGAAGGTTCTTCAGGACCTTGGTGACAAAGGCGAGATGGCCAGAACGTATGTCAATCTCGGCTCGGTTTGCATACACCTCGAACAACCAACCCGCTCTATTCAATATTCTAACGATGCGCTCTCGCTCGCCCGAGAGATAGATGACCGCCGGCTTGAAGCCAAAGCACTGGGTAATCTGGGATTGGCCTGGGCGGGGTTGGGCGAGGTCCGCCGGTCTATTGAATTCTATAAGAACCAATTGACCATCACGTGTGAAGTCAGGGACCGGCATGACGAAGGCACTGCTCTCTGGAACTTGGGTCAGGCACACTATACCCTCGGCGAGCGCGCCAATGCTGTTTCTTTAGCGGAGGCTGCTCTCAAAATACGCGAGGACATGAAGGACCCCGACGCCGACAAGATACGTAGGAAGCTCGCTGAGTGGAAGAGCACGTAGGAAAACCGGGACACATTTCCGATTTACCGACATCATAGCTTCCGGCACCCCCCATTAGGGATTAGGGATTGGGAATTAGGGTCCTGTAACCACCCCCGGCGGGGAGCCGCCTACCCCTCCTGAATCTCGTAACCACCCCCCGGCGCGAACGCGCCGTCCCCCTCCTGAATCAGGAGGGGAGTCCGTCTGTCCGTCCGCCCGTCCGTCCGCCCGGGCAGCCTATGGCGCGGAGAATCCGCCGGTTTTCCTCTGTGCCTCCGTGCCTCTGCCGCCAGATCCGTCGACTGACGGATGGTGAAGGTTGGTTTGTGGGATTGGGTAGGTCGCCCCTTCAGGGCTCGGGGGTTGATGGGGGTTCCGCTGACCCAGGCCGTTGGCCTGGGCTTCGTTAGAGCGCCCCTTTGGGGCTCAAAGACCACATCGGACTTTGCCAGACTTGGGTCGGGATAGATCCGCGCTACCCTTGCTCTTTTCGGGCGGCGTCTTCCGCGAGCAATGAATGGATCAACTCGGGGTCGACGTAGAAGGTGGTCTGTTGCAAGCGAACGAGATCGGATGGCAGGTCGATCAGGTCGAGTCGGGCGGCTAGGCGTAAAACGCCGAGTGTGCCCATGAACGCCAAATTCCGGCCAGCGGCCTCCCGCCGGGCATCCGCCTCATCGATCAAGAGTTAATCCGCTTTCACCTCTTCGGCCAGGGCAATGGCTTCGCGCTCTCCCGAATCAAGGTAGTCAAGCGAAGCGTCTGGCGGGGAGCGAAGAGATTGCACCTGCAACCAGGAAGGAGGATTGGCCACCCAATTCCTCACCCGTTCCGAGGCCTCAGGTTGGTTAAGCTCGTTGAAAACTGCCGGAGGGATCAGCACGAGTCCAAAGAGCTGAGGAAGCAGATCGGCCCGATCGATAAGCACCCAGTAGTTCAGGGGCGTCGTGCCAGCAATAACGATCATGGCGAAGGGTGCCGAGAAAGGGCATCCCCTGCTTGCCGGTCGTGCTCCAGATCAGCACGACCATACTGTAGGTAAATGCCATGCTCTTTGAGGAAGGCGTGTACCTGCATGCGGGTCTTGTACCCCAGTAAGCGACGCAGTTGGCCGGTGGAAACCTTTTTCTCGCGATAGGCCTCTGCCGCAATGGTTTCCAGAGCCGCGCGGTGGAGGTCGCGGCCGAAGCCAGCCAGAAAGGCGGATAACTCGTCGGGGATCTCCAGTATCAGTTGCTGCATAGTCGCAGTATAAGGCAAAAAGAGGCCGGAATGCACGCCACAAACAAGGGTTTGCGTTGGGTTGACAAACCCATGAGCCGTCTACTTGGGATTCCGCCTGGGGTGTCGCCCACGCGTTAAGTGGGCGCCACGTGGTCGTAAAAGTCACTTACAACGGAAAGTTCCTGCCCTACAAAAAGTGATGACTGCCCGTGGGTTTACGCCTTGGCCAGATAAGACTCAAATTGTTTCTGCCAGGCGGCGGGCGTGGTGTGGATGGCGCGCCCGAGGAACGATGAGCGCAGCCGCACCAGCTCCGGGAGTTTGCGGCAGGCGATGGCGTAGCGGCGGAAGCGCGGCTGGAGCAGTAGGGAATCGTCAGGCAGGTAAATGGGTTCACGCCGGAAGTTGAGCAGGACGATGGCGCGATTCAATTGCCGAATGGCGGTTTCGATTAACGCCGCGCTTTTCGACGCATCTTGCAACTGCGCCGCTTGCTCCGGCGGCACGAGCCGGAAGAAATACGTTGCGCGCCCGGAGCGCGAGGTGGCTTCCCAGGCCACGAGATTGTTGGGAAACTTCGCTCCGGGTTTCGCCGCCAGCAGCAGGAAGAACCAGTGCAGAATGGGCTGTGCTTCTTCCTCGGCGCCGGCGTCAGCCTCGGGTTCGGCAGCGGTCTCCCCAGCTTCTTCCGCCCCCGCCTCGGCGCCGGTGGTTTCTGTGGCGACTTCCCCTGCCTCGGGAGGCTGCCGGTCTTGTTCAGCTTGTTCCTCGTCTTTGCGTAGCAGCTTGAAACCCGCGTAATAATTCCCCCCCGGCACATGCGCCAGCAGGGCGTCGAAGTAAGGCTTCAGCTTGGCATCCACCACGTTGGTGGTGAGCGCCTGCTCGGTTTTGGGATGGATGGCCCGCAGCTTGGCGAGCGCTGCGGCGCGCCCCTCTTTCATCAGCACCACGGTCTGCTGAAACTGGTCGGGGCTGAGGAAAGGGAACATGCCGTGGACGGTCTCGGCGCCTTGCTGCGCCAGTTCTTCCGTGGCGGTGGTCAGACGTTGGCGAAATTCTTCCGTGCGCTTGGCGAGCTTGCTGATGGCCAGGCGCTGATCGCCGGACTGCGCCGTGACGGTCCAGGCGGTTTCGTCGAAGCTCACCGCGTCGATATCCGCGAAGCGCCATTGCAGGCCCGTGGCCTGCGTGGGCAGCACGGCGAGATTGCTCTTGTAAAGCCGGAGTTCCGCCGGGCTCGAGAACGTGCGCGCCGGCGATTCCAAGCGCACCGTGCCGTCGAAGCGCGTGATTTCTTCCAGGTCTTCCAGCAGCAGGCATTGCAGCAGGCGCTTCCGATATGCTTCCAGCAGATCGCGGCAGAGATTCTGGAAGGTCTTGCCAAATTGGTTCAGCAGGATTTTCTTGCCGGTGTAGAGGGTCAGGGCCAGTTCGTACTCGCCAGGAAGGAATACGTCGATATCGCCGAAGTCGAGAGCCAGCGGCGCGCCCGAGGCCGGCATTAGCGTAAGGGTCTCCGCCTCAAACGACACCCGGCACGGGCCTGCTTGCAGGGCGGAGCCGTCCGAATTCACGTACTGAAATTTTCCCGCAAAGGTCGGCATGTTTGGAACAGTGGCTAGTGCTTAGTGGCTAGCTCCTCACCCCCATAGGCGATAAAACCAAATGAAAGGTATGTAGTCTCACGTGTTTGCGCGTCTTGGCGACTTGACGTGAGATTGTCCATTTTCTGACGTGCCAAGATCGTGTGATGGGCTTCCCCTGTTCATCCGATCACCCGATCACCGGATCACCCGATCTTCTGTCCGCACTCCGGACAGAATTTGGCGCCCCCTTCAACCTTCGTTCCGCACCGCGGGCACTCATCCCTGGGATGGAGCGGCTTGCCGCACTCCGGGCAAAACTTGGCGCCTTGGGTGCGAGCGCCGCAACTGGGGCACAGGGCGGCGGCTTCGGAAGTCAGGTCGAGGTCCTTGGTCAAGTCCTGCGCGCGCAGCTTCTCCTGCACTTGCTCCACCGCGATTTGCGACTGCGCAGCGGCGATTTCGGTTTCGATATTGGGCGCGCAGCCGTAGCAAAGGCCGCGCTTCTGGTTCCAGCACATGGTGAGGCAGGCCCACTTGGCGCACTTGGGACACTGGCGAAAATTGGGCTTCACTTCTTCCACCGCTTCGCGGAAAGCCTTGTCATGGCCGGTACCCTGGACGGCGCGCTCGATTTCGTAAGCGCCGGAGCTGGCGCGGCCGAAAACGCCGCCGAACAAGTCGCCGGCGGCGCGCAGCGCGCTGCCCGCGTAGCCCGTCATCGAGGGTTTGAAGGCCGTCATAAATCCGTTCCCGCAGCGGTCGCAAAAGAACTCGAACTGATATCCCTTGTCCGTTGAGTGGTCAGAATGGTTCTTGGTGAATTGAATCAATGCCATGAATAATCTCCCTTATACGCCTTCCTGTGGAATTACCATTTCCAAGTGGCTGGGGCATTGTAATTCCATTGGCCTTGAGGTTTCAAGGACCGGGATGGGGAGCCAGGATCTCTCAGCAAGCTGCGCTGTTCTCACCGAGCAGCCGAAGGGGCCGGGGTTCATCGGCTCATCGGGTGACTGAGTGATCGGGTGATTTGGTGATTTGCGATTTGTGATTTGCGATTTTCGAAGTCAGCAAATTGATTCATCTTCTCGCCCTTTGCCTGTGTCTTGTCACTCGTCACTTGTCACTCGTCACTGCTTTTGTAAATTGATTCTTCTTCTCACCGGATACTGTCGATAACCGATTTGGGGAAGTGTGTCACGCAGGGGCTTGGCCGTCGGCGCTGCCCGCCGCGCCCCAGCAATGTCCTGCCCTTTTGCTGTTGTACCCCGATGATAATGTCCCCATCTGGCCCGGATAGAAATGTCCCCTAAACTGAAGGCCTCCAAAGGAGGCCAAGGTGAAGAGGACAGGGATGAGTGAGCGGGAGTTGAGGCGGGC
>JBEKAD010000428.1:0-5173 GCA_050018435.1 Terriglobia bacterium | reverse complement strand
AGCCATTGGAGAGAATGCTCAAGTAACCCAGTCGCGCCGTCTGGGCCAGAGACTCCGGCCCGCGCCAGGAGTGTACGACAATATCTGTGGGGAGGTCGGGATGAAAAATCTCGTCCCATCCAATCATTTTCTTGCCGTGTTTCTGGATCATGGGCAGCAGGTGACGATTGAAGTAAAGCTGGAGGTCGGCGTTGTCTTTCATTCCGTGCGCTTTTTTGAAAGCCACGATCTGGGGGTTCGTGTCCCACTGCCTGCCGTTGACCTCGTCACCGCCGACGTGGAGGTATTCATCGGGAAAGAGTGCGGCGATCTCGCCGATCAGGCTATCGAGAAATGCGTACGTCTCTTCGCGGGTCGGGTCCAGGGTGGGGTCGAAGATGCCCCACTTGCGCTCGATCTGATACGGGCCGGGACCACCGGCGAGTTCCGGATATCCCACGTACCAACTTGTGGAGTGGCCCGGCATCTCAATCTCCGGGACGACGCGAATGCCGCGGTCGCGCGCGTAGGCGATCAGCTCGGTCATCTGGGTCTGGGTGTAGTAGTGGCCGTCCGAGCCCAGTTCGTGCAGCTTGGGATGGTTCTTGCTCTCGATACGAAATCCCTGGTCGTCCGTGAGATGAACGTGCAGCACATTGAGTTTTACGGCGGCCATGCCGTCCATATTGCGCTTCAAGACCTCGGCGGGAAGCCAGTGGCGCGAGACATCCATCATCAAGCCGCGCCAGGGAAATCGCGGACGGTCCGTGATGCGCACGGCAGGAGCACTGAATCCCTGCGCATCGAGCTCGACAAGCTGGAGAAAAGTCTCCACGCCCCGCAGCGCTCCCA
The DNA here is from genome assembly GCA_050018435.1 of Terriglobia bacterium. Taxonomy (GTDB): domain Bacteria; phylum Acidobacteriota; class Terriglobia; order UBA7540; family UBA7540; genus Bog-366. Next base: position 4,342 of record JBEKAD010000428.1, on the reverse strand, counting down.
CCGGCGTGGGAGCGGTCAGACGAGCCTGTTGCGGGGTGACATCAAGTTGATAGGATTCGTCTTCCCGCACCGATTGGACCGCCTCCCCCGCGTGATCGCATTCGAGCACCAGGGTTGCTTTGCCAGGTTCGTTTTCCAGCCCGCCGCGGAAGGGGATTCCGGTTTCGAGCGAGAGACGCCGAAGCAGGCGGGCAGCGGCGGCCTCAAGACGCGGCTCCTGGTACCCCTCCAGCGCCACGCGGAAGCTTCCGTCAATCACCAACCGGCCCGAGCTGGGCTCGAGCTCCGTCGGTCGCGGCATCAGGTTGTAAGTTTGAGCCTGCGCGGATGGATGGCCCAGCGTGAGAGCGGCGGTGATCGCCACGAGAAGTTTTCGCCTTAGGCCTTTCATTCTCACCTCCGCTCTGCGAGTGCCGTTCCAACTTAACCCGCCTGGATGTCGGCGCCTGACCCCGCCTGCGCACTCAGCGCCCTTCCACAACGGGAATTCGGGAGAAACGGCACGAGCTGCTTCGCGGCCGGCGTTGCCAGTCCGGTCATTGCCACTACGAGAAGAAAAAAACTGCGATGACGCGCATGACGATAGATGAACCGCTGGGCATTTGCAACCCGAGGGGTGCGCGGTGCCGCCCAGCTTTGTGCGTCACATCGCCTTCTGTGGGAGTAAAATGGTCAGTGGGCTCGCAAATACCTCTTGCCCGGCAGACCCCGGCGAGGCTGGAGGAGCAGGCAGTCCCGGAACTTGGAAATTCATGGCCAGAGGCTGGGAAAGCAAATCGGCAGAGTCGCAGATTGAAACCTCGCAGTCGGAGCGGAAGGAAACTGCCAGGAACCGTTTGACCCCGGAAGGGGCCGCAGCGCTGCGCAAGAAGGAAACACTGCTGCTGGCTCGCGCCCACCTGCAACAACAAATGCAAGCAAGTCAGCACCCGCGCCATCGGGTGATGCTCCAAAACGCGCTTACGGATTTGGAAAAGCAACTCGCGGATTTGGGCGCACTCGATCGCGCCGCGGGGAGCCACTGAAAGGCACAGCGCCCCGCGACCATGGGCGGAAGGCGGCTGCGGCCCCGGGTGGCAATCCAACCGCCGGCGCCTCCTCATGCATTCTTCACAAATTTGAGAGCGACGGAATTAATGCAATAGCGGAGGTGCATCGGCGGGGGGCCGTCTTCAAACACGTGGCCAAGGTGCGCGTCGCACCGGGCGCACTGCACTTCCGTGCGTCTCATGCCGTAACTCATGTCGGTTTTCAGTTGGATGTTCTGGGTCTCCGCTGGCTCCCAGAAGCTCGGCCAGCCCGTGCCGGATTCGAATTTCTTTTGGGAATGAAAGAGGTCGGCTCCGCAACATACGCAGCGGAAAACTCCCTCTTCGTGAAAATCCCAGAATTGGCCGGTGAAGGCGCACTCGGTGCCTCCGTGGCGTGTCACCTGGTACTCCTCTGGGGTGAGGATTTGCTTCCACTCCGCGTCTGATTTCACCACTTTTTCTATGCTCACCCTGCCCTCCCTGTTGCGCGGAGCGGTCGAACTCCCCGCTGCCTCCCGATCCTGCCCTCCCTTGCCTAAATCAACTTCCGCCCTTGTTAAGAGATGGGGTTGATGCCCGGTTGGTTGCAGAATTGGGCAATTGCGCCCAGGCCGCCTCCCGAGCTGGCCTGGATTTTTATATTGCTTACACGCTTCGAGGCGCGTCAGCGCCGCCCTGTGTCGTCGCGCGGATAGACCAAGCTCCGCGCTGCATCCCACGAGACATAAACTTTTGCTTCGCCGGTTAGAGGCGATTCGCGCGAGGCGTTGGAGTCCCGCACCACCACGCGCTGGCCACTGGAAACACGCACCGCCCAGCGGCGTCTTCCTCCCTCGTAGATCGTCTCGACAAGTTCGCCCTCCAGCAGATTCAGCGGGCCGCCGTTTGCGGCGGGAGGATCGTGCGTCAAGCGCACGCACTCCGGCCGCACCGCCAGCGTAGCAAGCGAATGCGGGGGAAGGTCCGCGGAGTTCGATGCCCACAGGGCCTGCCCGCCCTCCATCTCAAACCGCGTGCCCTCCGGGGTGTGCGCGGCGCAACGCACCTCAAAGAAATTCTCCACGCCCATGAAGTCGGCCACGAAGTGCGTTCGCGGGCGTTCGTAGATTTCTTCACTCGTGCCCACTTGCTCGAGATGCCCGTGGTTGATCACCGCCACGCGGTCGGACATCACCAGGGCTTCTTCCTGGTCGTGGGTCACAAAGATAAAGGTAATGCCCAGGCGCGCGCGCAGGCGCTTTAATTCCACCTGCATCTGTTGCCGAAGTTTTTGGTCGAGCGCGCCCAACGGCTCATCGAGCAGGAGCACGGCGGGCTCCAGCACCAGCGCTCGCGCCAGGGCCACGCGCTGTTTTTCGCCCCCGCTCAGTTGATGGGGATAGCGATCCTCTTTGCCGGGCAACTCCACCATTTCCAGAATGGCGCGGACGCGGCGGCGAATCGTCTCCGCCGCAAGATTCTTCTGCTCCAGGCCGAAGGCGACGTTGCGGAAAACGGTGAGGTGGGGGAAAAGCGCGTAATGTTGAAAGACGGTGTTGACGTTGCGACGATAAGGAGGTAGGGGGGAAGCATCGCGCCCGTCAATCAGGATCTGCCCATCCTGGGGCAATTCGAATCCCGCCACCAGGCGCAGCAGCGTGGTCTTGCCGCTTCCGCTCGGACCGAGAAGCGTCAGGAATTCGCCCCGTCGCACCGTGAGCGAAAAGTTTTCCAGGGCAGCGTGTTCCCCGTAGCGCTTACCGACGTTACGAAGCTCTACGATGCATTCCGGCGACGCGTCCAATTCTTAGGCTTATCCCGACCTCCCAGGCTGAATTTGAAATTGATGCTACCCACATCTCCCCAGCTTAGCAAGAGGCGATTGAAGCGGCGAAAATAGCGGCGTCGCGAAACATGAGCAACGCCACGCGGGGTTGCGCAGTACGGCGCCCGCAAAGAAGCTGTGAAAAAATAAACAATCTCGCGCAGAGACGCCGAGACGCAGAGACTCGGAAAGATCAACGGCATTGTTTTCTTTGTGCCTCTGCGGCTTTGCGTCTCTGCGCGAAATGCTTTTGCCCTTCCAAGGAATTTTTTCACAGCTTCGCAAGCCGTGGGAAAAAAGGGAAGTGGAAATACTTCTCAACAGGCTGCGGAGAAACCCCTCACACTGTCATCCTGAGGAGGCGAAGCCGACGAAGGACCTCTGTATTTGCTTGAAAATTCAAATACAGGGATCCTTCGCTTCGCTCAGGATGACAGTATTGGAGCGTTTTTCCGCAGCCTGTCAAGCCCCGGCAGGGGCGACATCATCACCAAGGACCCGGCAGAATTCTGATGTCGCCACTACCGTGGCTCACGGGTTACTCTACCCCGCGGACTCCCACGGCTCGCGAAGCTGTGAAAAAATGTGAGCTGCGATCTGTAGCGGCGGTCAGAGACGGCCGCTGCAACGGGATTTTTTCACAGCGGCTCGCGCCGTCGGCCAAACGATGGCGCCCTTCCGGGGCTTGAATCTGCGCCATAGGTGCCTTGTTTTAACGCCTATAGCTTCATCCCCTTACTCGCCCATAGAACCAACATTCTCACTTGATCGGGACATACCCTGCGGGATGCACCGAGCCTTCGCCGAAGAAAAACTGCTCCATCTGGTTGGCGATAAATTCCTGGGCTTCCTTCGTCGAGGGCACCAAGCGATATTCATTGATCAACATCCTCAGGAAGTCAATCCACTGGTTCCAAGCCTGTTGGGAAACATTATCGTAAATGCGCTGGCCGAGTTCTCCCGCCCACGGAGGCTCCTCCAGACCAGGAAGTTCTTTATTCAACTTCACGCACTTCACCATTCGCTGTGCCATAGAGAAGTTTCTCCCGGGAACTCACTCGCCGATTCGGTGTAGCTCGTTGTCAGATTGCCACCGGACTTTCCCCCTGGCAAACCGTACCCGATTGCGATTTCATTATACAGGAAATCCGAAGCAGCATGGGTCAGGCTTCGGCACTTCAGGATGGTGCGCAGCGGTACGTGGGTGTTCTTGAATATGGGATACTCTCCGCAAATCTCAGAATTGCGAACCATGCGGTCTCCGAGCTTGGCAGCACAATCACTCATGGTGTAGCATCCTCGAGCCTCAATACTGTTCACTTAAGCTGACCGTTCCCAACATTCGACCCCCTCACCCACCGCCTTGCGGTTCCCCCTCTCCCCCCACTGATCGTGTCCCACATCTTTTGCTGGACACCGGGGGTGCTGATGCTGCTGATGCCCAATCGAGCCCCAAAGGGGCGAACTACCTCAGCCCAGGCCAACGGCCTGGGTCCGAGCACCCCTC
>JBEKAD010000427.1:0-5173 GCA_050018435.1 Terriglobia bacterium | reverse complement strand
GTGCAGGATACGGCGAATTTCGTGGCCGTATTTCTCGGCGATGCGGAGCCCGATGCCGGGGACGGCGAGCATTTCGCTGTTGGTGCGGGGCCGAAGGCTAACCAGTCCGCTCAACGCGCGGTCGGTAAAGATGCGGAAGGCGGGCACGCCGAGCCGCCGGGCCTCGGCCAGCCGCCAGGCTCGCAGCGCCTCTTCCACGGCCCGGTCCGGGATCGCGTCGGGCGGCCGCTTGGCTTTCTTTCCCAGACCCGGCGGTGGAGCCGTGCCCAATGCTGGCGAGTAGAGCCGAACGGCGTTCGGCCCAGGGCCATCCGTCGGCTGACGGCCGCTGGCCCCCACCTTCCTCTTGCGCTTGCGGGGAGGGGAAGGCGGTTCCTGATCTTTCATCACCAGATCCAGGGGAGTCTCCGCGTCCACTTCCCGGCCCGCGCGCGTCAGCTTGGCAGTGCGATAAGGAATCTGCCGCCCGGCCTTTTCGAAAACCGCGTCGTCCAGGCGCACAACTCCCGCGCGCGCCATGCCTCCCAGCAAGTTCTCGAAATCATCGCGGCTCATCTCATGGTGGGGAAACAACTCGGCGTAAAGCCTGCCGGTGGATTTCACGCCGCCCGCGCGCAGCTCCGCGGCCACGCGCAGCAGCGCCGCGTGCTCCGCCGCCGTCGCGGTGCGGAAGCGTTGCGCGATACTCCCAGCCGGCGCGCAATAGTCGCAGATCCCGCAGGGCTTCTCGCCGTCGGCGAAGTCGCCGAAATGGCGCACCACGCTGGCCATGCGGCACTGATTGCTTCCCGCGTAGCGGATCATGCGCTCAATCTGCTCGCGCTTGTGCTCACCCTGAGCAAGGTAAGGTTCCAGCCAGTCGCCGTGGCCGCGGCTGACGTTTTCGGCGAAATCCACCACCGCGCCGCCGTGTATCCACAACTTCTCCAGAGCTCTGTCAAACACCTCGGGCTCCATGGGCAATTGCTTCTGGAGCTCGCGCTTCTCCTGCGGCTCGAGCTCAAGCAGAGCGAAGATCCTCTCCAGAATCGCCGCGTCGGGATAATCCCGCTCGAAGAAAAAATCGTGCGTGTAGCGGTCCGCATAGGAGTGCATCAGGAGCGCGCGGCTGGGTTTGCCATCGCGCCCGGCGCGCCCGATTTCCTGGTAATAAGCTTCAATGCTCCCCGGCAAGGCGGTGTGGATGACGGTGCGGATGTCGGGCTTGTCAATCCCCATGCCGAAGGCAATCGTCGCCACGATGATCTCCAGCTTGCTGGCGAGGAACTCCTCCTGCACTTGCTTGCGGCGCTCCGCATCCAACCCGGCGTGATAGGCGGCCGCCGCATGGTAGGCGCTGAGCTCGTTGGCCAGGGATTCGGATTGCTTGCGCGTGGGAGTGTAGACAATCGCCGGGCAGCGCTGTGGGTCAGCCAACAGTTCTCGCGTGAGCTGGGAACGTTCCGAGGGGGCAATTTCCACAACTTCAATCGCGATGTTGGCGCGCCGAAAGCCGTGAATGAAGCGCGCCGGCCGCAGCAGTCCCAGTTGCTCGACAATATCATCCTGAACGGGCGGAGTGGCGGTGGCGGTCAGGGCGATGACCGGCGCCGGCCGCAAGTTGGGCACGTACTGGCCCAGGCGGCGGTAATCGGGACGGAAGTCATGCCCCCATTGCGAAATGCAATGCGCCTCGTCAACCACGATCAGTGAAACTTGCCGCTTGGCGAGCATCTCCGGGAAGCCCGTCACGCGCAGCCGCTCCGGCGCAATGAACAGGAATTGCAAGTTGCCGGTCAGGTAGTCGCGGCAAGCTTGGCGCGAGTCCATGCGGCGGCGCCCGGAATGAATGCACTCGACGGCAAAACCGCGAGCCTTGAGCTTGGCCACCTGGTCTTCCATCAAAGCGATGAGGGGACTGATCACCAGCGTTGTCCCGCCGCGCGCGATGGCCGGCAACTGGTAGCACAGGGACTTGCCCGACCCGGTGGGCATGACCAACAACACGTCGCGCCCTTCAATCACCGCCCGGCAAACCGCTTCCTGATTGGGGAGGAACGTGTTGAAACCGAAGGCGCGGTGCAGAAGCTCAACCATGTCGCCGCGGGAAGAGGGAGGGTGACCGGCAGTCACAAGCGGTAATTGCGGTGAAGGAATGGCTTTCTCTGTGGCCTCGCGGCGGGGGGCAGGAGCAATCAAATCGCGCTGGGCCCCCACCTCGCATGAGTTGTTTTCAAGCCCTTTCAACCGCTGCTCCCAAGGTGCATCACACCCCTGTCGCCGCATTGCACGTCCCGCAAAGCGGGATAACGTGAGTAGCCGTAGAACAGATACTTGCCCGACCGCGCCAACGCGAGCGGCTTCTTCCACCTTCTGCCTACTGCCCACTGCCTTCCTACGGCCGTGTCAGGAAGATCGGCAGTCCCAGCTTGCCTTCGTATTTGGGCAGATAGCGTTGGGTGTCGTACATATTCGCGACGTCCACGCGGCGCGGGCCCAGTTTAGGATCGGGGATGGGCTCCATGGCGTAGCACCCCTTGTTGATCGCCGTCATCTGGCCGTGCTCGCCCTTGGCGATGCAATCCATGGCCATGCTGGCGAAAGTGGAAGCCACCAGTTTATCGACGAAGTCCGGGCTGCCGCTGCGCAGTTCGTACGTCAGGTCGCTGACCACCGTCTCCTGTCCGCTCGCCTTCTTGATCGCGTCGCTCAAGTCTTCGCCCACGTTGGCCTTCTTGCGATGGCCGAAGGCGTCGGCCTCGCCGTACTCGTGAATCTCGTAGCCTTCCCACTGGGCGCCTTCCGAAAGGACGACAATGGAATAATTGCTGGGATTTTCTTTCTTATCCTGGAGGAGCAGTTCGATCATGTGCTTCCGATCGAACTTGTACTCCGGAATGGCGCAGCGGATGGCGGTAACATACGCCGTGTAAAGCGCGGTGTAACCGGCGTCGCGGCCGAAGACGCGGAACACCCCGATGCGCTCGTGCGAGCCCACCGTGGTCCGCTGCCGGTCGATGGCGTCCATGGCGCGCGTGATGGCGGTAGAGAATCCGATGCAGTACTCGGTGTTGCGCACATCGTTGTCCATGGTCTTGGGAATGGCGACCACCCTCATTCCTTCCCTGTCGAGCCGCGCCGCGTAGCTCAGTGTGTCGTCGCCGCCAATCGCCACCAGGTAGTCGAGACCCAGCGCGCCGATGTTCTTCAAGACTTGCGGGGTGATGTCGTAGACGACCGACGGCACACCCTTCTTGGTGCACTCCACCTTGGGAAAGTCAGCCCCCGCGCAAACGGCCGGAAGTTTTTTCATCTTCTGCGGATTGGTGCGCGAGGTGTGCAGGTACGTGCCGCCCGTGCGATCGATGGTGCGGGTGTTGTCACGGTCGAGGGGGAGAATGTAGTGCGCACGGCTGGCTGGGTCGTTCAAATCAACGTGCGTCAGGCCTTCCCACCCGCGCCGGATGCCGACGACCTCGCAGTCAGCGTCGCTGGCTCGATAAACCACTGTCTTGATGACGGAATTCAGGCCGGGAACGTCGCCGCCACCCGTGAGTATCCCAATACGTTTTGCCGCCATGAGTGCTCCTTTGAATATGAAGGTTAGGTTTCCCCCAAGTTCATGAATTCCTGCCACCGGGGAATGTAGAAGTTTACACCGCGGCGGGCCGTTTGGGAACCGGGAGCGAGTCCACGGGTCCCCAGCCGCTTGACCACGGTGTCGATATGGGGTTACACTTGTTTGCCAGTGCGCCTGTAGCTCAGATGGATAGAGCGGTTGCCTCCGGAGCAACAGGTCGCAGGTTCGAATCCTGCCAGGCGTACCATTTCATTCAACAGCTTACCGGCCGCCTCATTTTGGTGCACTGCGATTTGGTTACCCATTTGGTGCATATCACCCTCCAAAACAGGTGCTTTTCCACTGGCAGGCTCAGGCAAGGGTGCCGCAATCGAATCTAAGGCGGCGCGCTGGGCGGCCATCCGGGGATGCGAGTAATGCTCCAACATCTGGCGCGAGGCGTGCCCGGCGATGCTCATGACGGTCTGGTCTGAAGCCTGAGACTCGGCCAGCTTGGTGATGGCAGTAGGGCGAAGATCGTGGAAGCGAACCTTGAACCCGGCGCGCTTGCAGGCATTCCGCCAAGCTGTGCGCCAGCCCTTGGTAGGCCGCAAGGGTTCAACCCACCTTGACTCGCGCCAGGGGAAAACGTAATGCCCTGGTTGGCGGTTCGGGAACCGGCTTCCCCAATCGGCCAAGGCCTTCACGGCGGCAGCATTTAAGGGAATCACTTGCCCTGTCCCTGCATCCGTCTTTGACTTGCCAACCGTCAACATTCCCTGGAACAAGTCCTCCTGGCTCCATCGAAGGTTATGAATCTCGTCTTTACGCATGGCGGTATTGAGGGCCAGCACGGTGGCGGAGAATGCGGGCATGCACGCGGGTGAAGAACAGGCAGGCGGGCAGCCCGAACTCCGTCACCTGATAGCGATGTGTCCTCGGGATCCGTTCGATGAAACTATGCAGGCGCAGCCGCCTGAGGTCGTACGTCATCCGGCCGGGGGTAATGGATTCGGGCGGTTGCCCGGTGAGCGCGGCCACATGCTCGCGCAAGTCGCGGTGAGCGAAACCGCACGGCAGGAGACGGAACAAGACCCAGGCGGTCCACAGGACCAGCACGCGGGGATCGGTGAAGCGCAGGGCGGAAGCGCGCTGCCCCTTCACCTCCCGAGGACCGTTGACTTGCTGGAACGCTTCTTCTCCTAACCGGCAATCGTGGCTGGGACATTGGACTCCGATCAAACGTCGGTTGGCGTGAAAGCCGAGCTGTCGCAGACGCGGCAGATTGCCCAGCCGCTTGGCGCAGGAGAAGTCGCTGGGCATCCTCCGTGCCCTTGCATCCCGCGGGCAGCGCCCTTCATCTCGCGCGAGTCAGTCGGTTCGCCGGCTGTCCCGGAAGTTCCCGGTCAGGAGTAAAGATCTTGTGTCCAGAGAGCTCGGGAAGGTTTCCCGCAGCGAGGACTCGATTTCCCCATGGTCGAAATCATCAAGGCGCTCACGCAAGCTGAGCTGAATGTGCTCGGCCATGGCACGCATCGCACGTTCCGGGTTCTGTTCTGCAATGGCACGCACCACTTCGGAATGCCGACGGTGAATGTCTTCGAGCAGCGCCCCCGTGTGGCCGTGGCGCCGAAT
>JBEKAD010000426.1:0-5181 GCA_050018435.1 Terriglobia bacterium | reverse complement strand
ATTGAACAGGCTTGCGACTTGTACCATGGTGGCGCCCTCCTCAATGGCGTTCAGAGATGCTTCAGCAACATCATTCTGAAGCCGCCATTGCAGGAGGGCAACTGGGCCGTTCACGCATCACCCCAAAAACTTGTTTTGGACACGAGTGAAAGGTCGTAGCCCACTGTCTCCTTTGACCCGCCGTGCGCGGGCGTAAGCGGTGGGTAAAGGAGTCGATTAGAATTTCCCGCAAGCCCCGGAGGGGCGAAAGGACAGGTCGCACGCCCTTCTCATGAAGAACGTCATCGCCTATGATGAGCGTTGTATTTGGTCGTGATTTCTTTCGCCCGATTCACCGGCAGAGGTAACGTTAGTTGGTTATACTGCCCTCGCCCCCTTGGGGGAGAGACATCACAACCGGCGCTCTCACCAGCCGGGGCGGGACGGGTGAGGGGGTCAAGACCGTGGCGCATGATACGAATTTGACCCAGGGCATTCAATTTGGTACTGACCCCCTCACCCACCGCCTTGCGGTCCCCCCTCTCCCCCAAGGGGGCGAGGGAGAAAGAAATCTCGGCGCGGCAGCGCCGCTCGTCATTGCCCGCCCGGTTGAGCACAATTTGGACAGGCCTAGTTACGCACCGGCCACAAGACTTTGACGGCCATGCCGGGGCGAAGGTGGCCGAGGTCCGGCCCCGTGAGCTGCGCGGTCACATCGTAGCTCATGCTGGCGGGGTCGATCGTCGGGCTGAGCAGTTTCACCGCGCCATCGTATTCCCGCGAGTCGTCTCCCACCGGGACCACGCGCAGGCGGTCGCCGAGCTGGGGGGTCTTCCCGGAAGATTCCGGCACCAAGAACCTGACCTGGAGCGGTGAAAGCTGGCTCACGCGGAAACACGGGTCGTTCTTAACCACATTCTGGCCCACGCGAATGGAGCGCTGCGTGACGTAGCCTTCGAAGGGCGCGAGGATGCGAGTCTTATCCAGCTCGACTTCGAGCTCCCGAATTTGCGCTTCTTTCTCCTTGACGGTTGACGCCCAACTATCCACGTCGTAGTGCGCGCCCTTGGAAAGGAACTCGGCCTCTTCCATCGCCGCTTGGCTGCTCAGTCCGTACTTGCGCAATTCCAACTGCCGGCGGTAGGCAGCGTCCTTCGCTTGGGTTTCCGCTTCCTGGTATTTAAGATTGTTTTTGGCAATCTCCAAATCGTCACGGGCGTGATCCAGCTTGGCCTGTAATTCGCGGTCGTCGATGCGCGCTAAAACCGCCCCCTTCTGCGCCCAGCTATTCTGGTCATAGGCGATTTCCATCACAATGCCGTCCACCTGGGCGAGCAATTCCACCGAGTGTTCGACCGAAAGCACGGTCAGGATTTCGAGCGTGTTGGGCCGGGAAGGCGTGGACGCGGACAGGGAAGCCGTCTGAGCGGGCCGCAAGGGGGCCGCGGAGGTGGGAGCCGCCGCCGTGGGTTTTCGTTGGTCATTCGAGCAGTTCGTCGCGCCCAGCATGGCGAACATCGTCAAACCTAACGCCAGGGTTTTAAATCGCATGAATCCGGCCTCTCTGCTCATTACGGAATCAACGACCATACTTTCCGCCACGCCCAGCTTGCCGGCGCGCGAAGCATGACGAACCCGACAGGATACCAGCCGCTCTGGAACCATCCCCCGGCGGCGGTGATTTTGGCTTGTCCCGCCATCCCCGTGCGGGCCGCGCCGCCGGGATTGGGAAAGACGGCGCGGGTGACGAAAAACTCTTCGTCCTCCGCAGTGATGGTCTGTGGGGAGATTCGCTCAACCTGACCCAACATGGTTTGCGTCGGCAGCGCATTGAGCTTGAGCGCCACCTTCGCACCGGGATGAATCCACGCCACCTCGGTCTCCGGCACATTCATTTCCACGCCCATGCGATCCTCGTCCACGACCTCACAAAACGAGTCACCCATTTTCAAAAACTGGCCGGCCTTTTCCTCGACCTTGGGGGTTATAACGATGCCGGTGATGGGCGCTCGTAGCTGCGCCTTGTCCACCTTTTCGCGATAGAGATCCACCTCCGCCTGGTGCAAATCCATGCTCAGTTGGGCCTGGCTGGCCGCCGTCCAGTCCCTTCGGGCTTCGGCATCTTCGAGTTGGCGCCGGTCGAGACCCAAATTGGTGATGGCACTCTCGAGTAGTAGCCGGTAGTCGGAGTCCACCAGCGATGCCACCACATCGCCGGCATGAACTCGTTGACCTTCTCGCACCGGGACGCTCTCGATCACTCCGCTCACTTCGGCGCTGACCACGCGCCTCTCTGCTGGGACCACTAAGGCATTCGTCTGAATCCGGAATCTCCAGGGGATGATCACCAGGAGTCCTATCACCATCGCGGCCTTCCACGAAAGTTCCACCCCGCGTCCGTAAGTAATTTCTTCCAGCTTGTGCTTGCTCTTCAAAATGGGCCGGAGGAAGCTGGCTAAGGGCACTTCCTGGTAGAGGCGCGCGTTACGGACCGCCACCGTGGTTTGACTGGCGAGGATGCTGAGTATTTCCAAATTGCTCGCCGTCAGAAAATCCGCCGGCTCGCTCAGCAGCGCCAGAACGCCCACGCAACCTTGATCATCGGTCAGCGGAATGGCATGGAACCCGCCGTAGCCGTGCTCCTCCATGAATTGGGTTAAAGCCGCGACTTCGCCGTCGGGCGACATCGCCCAGCCTTCCTCGTGGCGGTCAGCCGAGACAGAACCCTCCTGTGCGGCGACCCACTCCATGACTTTTCGCAATTGTTCCATTTTCGGAGTCTTGGGAACCTCGGATTCTCCCGACACCGCTCCCAGAACGAATTGGCTGCGATCGAAAATCCCGATGGCACAAAGATCAAAGGGCACCACGGTGGCAGCTTGATTGACCACCGTGGTGAGCACATGATCGAGGTTGAGAGTGGAAGTCAGTTCCTTGCTGGTGGCGAGCAACGCATTCAAGTCGTGGGCCCGCCGCTCGGCATTAAACAGATTGGCGTTGCTGAGGGCAATGGAAGCCTGCTCGGCCATGCTGGAAAGAAAGAAGAGGTCGTCATCGTCGAAGGGGCCACCGTCGAGCTTATTGACGACCTCGACGACGCCGAGGACGGTCTCCCCCTTGAGCAGCGGGGCGCACATCAGCGTCCGGAGTTCAAAATCCGCGTCCCCCTGCCGCCGCACTTCCAACTGCGGCTCCTCTTCCGCGCTTTCCACCAGGCGCGCTTCACCCAGATTGGCGATCTGCCCCAGGAATCCTTCCCCAACGGGAATTCGGACGCTCGGATCGGTGCTGGGATCTTCTCCGGCTTGCTGCGCGAACTTCAATTCATTTCCCTTGGATTCAACTAACCAAATGTTGCACGCGCCCCCTTGCAGGATGTCGCGAATCTTGTCCGCCATAATCGGGAGCAGTTCAGAAAGCTCCAGGGTCGAGCTGAACACGCGGCTGATGTCATACAGCGCGGTCAAGCGGTCAACGGTCGATATGTTGGAGGAACGCTCTTCGTCGAGGGCGCCCAGGAAGTTTAGTGCTCCCGCCGTGAGGCGGCAGGCCTCCTCGACATAAGCTGCGTCATCCGGAGAGAACTCTCCGCGGCCGCAGTTCAGGATTTCCACCACCCCGATGGCGCCGGCGCGTGTGGTAATCGGCGCATACAGGCCTGTGGTCACCCGTTGGCGGTCGTTTTCCCCCAAATGCCTGAGCGTTTCGGGGTCGATCTCTCCTTTTCCGAACCGCTGCGCCCGCTCGGCCTCCAACAGCTTCATCAGTAAGCCTTCCGTCACGGCTTCGGAAGAAGGACGAAACGGCGAGCCCGGCTGAAACCATGAATCCGTGCAGGTCAGACCTTCATCGCCGCGCCTGCGCGTCCACAACAGCACCGCCCGCGCGCCCAGAACTAACCCGAGGTGCTGAACCAAAGTCTTGTAGACGGCGCTGACTTCAAGACAGCCCTGATAGGCACTGGCGAGAGCGAGCAAATCTGACAACTGCGGCATGCCGTTCCCCGGCGAATGGTTTAAATCAATTACGGTGGTGCGTTTCCAAAGTGAGGACTCGTTCGACTATCTTGTCACCAATGACCCGTGCCCAGCCGGCTTCCCGCGACCTTGCTCCAAGAGCAGTGTCATGACACCGTGCGGCCAGGAATCCGTACTTTGATGGCCCTTGCGCCACCGGCCAACCAAGTCGCGGAAAAACCTGTGTTTGCGGATGTTGCCGCGATCTCACATCGCCACGACCCCAAGGAAATAAACATCAGCATGGCGGCGTCAAATCGCCGAAGTCGGTTTTTCCACACCCAGCAACCTCCCCGCACGCTAACAAAAGGCCCTAGAAGTGTCAAGGTTCGCGTCCACGAACCTGCTAAGGCTCTTCCCTCAACCTCTTTCTTATGAGCAGATAATTTTTTCCCTCGCGCCGTTCGTAGGCGAGGCTATCCATGATTTGCCGGACCAGGTGAATACCCAGGCCCCCGATGCGCCGCTCCACGATCGGCTTGGTGATATCGGGAGGGGAGGCATCGAGGGGATTGAAGGGCACGCCATCGTCCTCGACTTCCAGGATTAAATCATGCTCGTCGCAACGCAGGTTGACCTCAATGAAATGTTCCTTGTCGTCTTTCAAGCCATGGCGAATGACGTTGCTCACGAGTTCGTCCAGGACCAGATCGATCTGGAACTCAACTTCTTCCGGGAGCACCTGCTTGTGGCACCATGAGGCGACCTCCTGGCTCATCCCCCCGATCTCCCGAAGGTCATTCTTTATACGCAACGAAAGGCCTTCTCTCATCCGCGCTCCACGACACGTCGGCCAGCCTCACCGCTTAAAAATAAAAGGTGCGTTGCCGATGAGCTTATCCACGCTTTTGCCATGCCCCAAAACGCCTGCTTGAAATCCATGGTTTGATTCGACGCCCAGGTTCGCCGCCGGGTTCCCCGGTGAACATCTCCGATTGTACAATAAGCGGCGCGCGAAAATAAGTTACAGGTCGGCCCCCCCTTCCCTCTGGGGTACTTGGCGGCAAAAAGCGTCCTTGCAGCAGAAGGAGAGGTTGAAGGTTAATTCCTATGGGGCGAGGCGCCCTACTGATTTCTGCAAAATAGAGTGACAAATGCCATATCCTGTGTTACGCTGCGTGCATGAAAACGAAATCTTCGGGAAAGCGCGATTTTTCCGCCCTGGAACAGCGGAGGTTGAGGGCGG
>JBEKAD010000425.1:0-5224 GCA_050018435.1 Terriglobia bacterium | reverse complement strand
AAGGGCGCCGGACAATTGCGCGGGCTCGAATTCCGGGCGTGACTCCTGGAATTTGCGAAAAATATTCCGTGCCCGCACGATGCTGTATTGCAGGTAGGGTCCAGTCTCGCCCTCGAAGGCCAGGGCTTCCTTGAAGTCAAAAGCGATAATGACCCGGCGCGAAAACTTCAGCAGGAAATAGCGCAGCGCGGCTACGGCGATCTTGCGCGCGTAATCTTGCACCTCGGCGGGCTGCTGCGCCATGCCGCGCGAACTCACTTCCGCGGAGGCGCGGGCGATCAGCGTATCGATCAGGTCATTGGCCTTGACCCCCTGGCCTTTGCGCCCGGAAACCTCCACGAAAGGACGCTGGCGGTCTTCGTCACTGAGGGCAATCCCCATCTCCTCGGCGCAGCGCGAGGAAAGTCCTACGACTTCATAGGCGAAATGGTGAAGGTTCGCGGCGCGCTCGTGGTAACCGAGCGTGTGGAACGCAGCGTTGACGATGTTCTGGAGGTAGGATTGCCGCGTATCAATTACGGCGTAGGCAGCGCTGGCCCGGCCGAAGGGCGGCGCGTCGGCTTGGCCGTCGACGGTGGTGCGCCACACGCAGTGGCCGTCGGGATACCGATAGAAGGGGGAATATCCAAAGTCTTTTCCCAGCAAGGCAAACTTCCAGAGATGGTAGGCGATGTCTTTGCCAACGTAGGTTACGGTGCCGTTGGAGCGCACGATGATCTTGATGTCGTCAACGTCTGCCGATTCCTGGTTTTCGGTAGTAGGGGCGAGCGGCGCTCGCCGCTGGGGCCGAACGCCGTTCGGCCCTACAGGGGAATCACCCGTCAGGTCCATGACCCAACAACCCGCATTCTTGCCCGCGTCTTCAAAGCGGATGGCTTTTTCTTTCATGAGCAGATCGAAGGCGGCTTTCCAGAAGTCGAGTTTCAGGATTTCGCTTTCCTGCACCAGCACGTCGTACTCGATGTTTAGGCGCAACATCGTTTCCAGGTGGGTGCGGACAATGGCGGTGGAAATCAGCTCCGCCATGGCCGCGGTTTCGCCGTGGCCTTCTTCGATGTCCTTCAGGGCTTGGGCGCGCCATTTCAGCGCTTCCTTGTCTTCCTCATACAACTGGAAGACGCGCGCGTAGAGGTCCCAGCAGTAGTAGTCGAAGCGCGCCGAGGCATCGTGGATCAACGCTTCAACTTCTTTCAGCGTTCTTTTCTCAACATGGAGGAATCCCACCACAACATCCGCAACCTGGACGCCCGTGTTGTCAATGTAGTTCTGCACTTCGACGTTCTCGCCTTGAAAGCGCAGCAGGCGCACAAAGGTGTCGCCCAGGACCGCGTTACGAAGATGGCCGATGTGCGCAGCTTTGTTGGGATTGATACTGGTATGTTCCACCAGAATTTTGCCGCGCGCGCGCGAGGTATCTGTAGGGCCGAACGGCGTTCGGCCCCCCGCCATGGCATCTGTAATGCTGAACGGCGTGCGGGCCCCCGTTGAGGCCACCCGCCGGGCAAAAAGCCGGGCGGCCGTTTGGGCGCGATGCAGGTGGAAATTCAGATAGCCGGCCCCCGCCACGGTGACGCGCTCCACTCCTTCCAAATTGGAGACCGGTGGAACGAGCTGTTCGGCGATTTTGCGGGGAGGCTGGCGCAACTGCTTGGCTAACTCAAAGCATCCCGCCAGAGAGATGTCGCCCATCTCCAGGTTGGGAGGTGAGTCAAGCGCGGGCGGGGCAACTTCCAAATGGAACGCCGCGCGCACGGCCTCCACAAACTTGGACTGTATGCTTTGTTGGATCTCCGGTAACAATGAGCACTCCCTCTGCTGCTGTCGTGGGATGCAACTTCGCCGGGCAAGCCTGCGCCGTTGCTACGGTGCAAGTCGCGATTGCGGCGAAAGATATTAAATTATAGCAGAGCCCTCCGGGCGGCGGAGAATCCCTTTGCCTTGCACTGCTCATTCCGAAATTGTTCTCGCGCCGCGAAGAAAAGGCTCACCACAGAGCGCACAGAGGCCACTGAGAAAAGGACTTTCACTTGAGCGGTAGTGATTTCGAGAGGCAGCGTTATTTACTGATTCCAGTCCTCGACCCGGGCATCGATGTCTTGGAAGTGCTCGACGTTGCCGGTGACGATCGCAGCGCCGTACTCGATGCCATGTGCGGCGATGAGGACGTCAGCATCGTGGTGGGAGCGTCCCCGTGAGCGCAGGGTTGCCCATAGGTTCGAGGCGCGTTCCCATATTGCCGCGTTGAACTCTTTCCAAACCATCGCTTCGGCCAGCTTCTCGAAAGCGGTGAGTTGCGCCCCCGCGTTCTTAATCACCAACTCCCGCCGAATTTCATAGAACACCACCGGGCACATGATGAATAGGGAGTTCCGCCTGATTTCCTTGCGGAACCGGTCGAGGACGCGCTGATTCCCTGGATGCTTCTTGAGGAGCTTGGTGATCGTATCGGTGTCGAGTGAGTAGCTCGTCATTCCGTTTGGGCAGGCCTGAATGTGGTGCGATGGCTCCGGAGGTCGTCTTCAAATCCGTTCCACCACTCCTCACCACGATTATCAGGTGTGGCAAGCCAGGAGTCCAGCCACTTGAGCAGCTTCCGATTCTGCGCGCGCAGACGCGCCGTGGGCCGGCCGGCGCCCGACGCCGTCGGCTTGGGTTGCTGCTTGCGCAGGGTTGGGATATTCGCCATGAAGTTCCCTCAGACCAGATGATAACACAAACCCATGCTGACATCGCGAGACATCACACCCGTTTGTCGCATGGCCATTTTGGCCATGACTGGCCACGGGCGGGACGGCCGACCCACCGGAGGGCATGGGTTATCCCCAGAAATTTTCGTTTGGGGCAAAGCCCCGGAACCCCCTTAACAACAAGGCGTCATGGGAAAAGGAAAAAGGGTCAAGGAATATCCACTTCCCGCGCACAACGAAAACCGACGTCGTTCTCGCCGCCTGGATACCACCCGATGCGCATCGACACGCGGAGGAACCTGAGATCGTTGAGGTAGGACCCGCCACGCAGAACGTGGTGTCGGCCGCTCGTCGGCCCGGAAGGGTCTTGGGAGGGGCTACCCTGATAGTACTTAGCGTCGTACCAGTCGTTCACCCACTCCCACACATTCCCCAGCACGTCGTACTACCCGAATCCGTTGGCTCGTTTCTGGCCCACCGGTTGTGGTTTCCTTCCGCTAGTTGCGTCATAATAGTTCCAGGCGACTTCGTCAAGCGACCCATAGCGCGCCTCCGTGCTTCCCCCTCGCGCCGCATACTCCCACTCGGCTTCGGTGGGCAGCCGCCCTCCCGCCCACGTGCAGTAGTCGTGTGCGTCATTCCAGTTCACTTTGGTGATAGGCATGCTGTCATTCGCCCAGCCTCTGTCGAATATTTCAGCATGACGCATTTTCCGAGCTGTCGCGCCCGCGAAGCGTTTGTACGCCCCCACCGTAGCTTCCGTCTGCCCGATCCAGAAACCCTTGCTGAGGGTCACGCGGTGGGAGGGCTTTTCTCCGGGAAAGCAACCCTTGTCTCCGGGCGAGCAGCCCATCATAAATGTTCCGGACGGGATCCAGACGTACTTTAGACCGTCTTTCGGGTTCTCACGCACAAGACAAGGCGACGGACCGGCGTTCGCTGGTCGGGCCCCGACCTTGGCCGCTTGTCCTCCCGAGGGCAAACCGCCTCCCGCTTCCCTCGCCTTGCCGATTGAGAGGATTGCGGTGAACAATACCATCAGACATATGCCGATGAGGATGAGTTTCCGCTTCATATGTACTCTCCTTTTAGGAATTTCGCCGCTCCTGGAGCCACGCTGCGTGGCCCTTGCAGAGCGGCGATCAACGCGTCGTCCCCGCCCGCCACGCGCAGGGTGCCGAGATACCGCTCATCCGCCACGAAATCGATGCCGCGTTGCTTTACCAGCATCGCCGCGCGCTGGCTAGGCACCCCGCCCGCCACCAATTGCCCCACTTGCTCGCGGGTCAGGGGTTTCGGCCTGACTTCGCGCAGCGCGTGAATGACCGCATCCTGTGCCCCCGCCTTGCGCAATGTTTCGAGGTAATCATCGGTCGGCTCGAAGTCAATGCCATGCTCCTTGATGCGCTTCGCCAATTCACCACTGTCCAACCCGAACTTTACCAAATCCAGGACTTGGTCCTTCCCGAGTGGCCCATTGGCTTCCTGCGGCAGAGCGTGTGGGGCGATGACGGCAAGAAACATAATCAAAACGAGGAAGGGGAGTTTCATAGGGCACCTCGGTGAATCGGGTGATCGGGCCATCGGTTCATCGGGCCATCGGCTCATCAAAGAGCATCCGGTCGGGTGAGCGTACGGATAGCAGCCGCACGCGCGGTCATTCTACCCCCACCCTCTTGACTGAGGCAACTCAACTGTGTCAGCACGGTTCCGTCAAACGGATGCAAGCCGCGTAGCGGCGGCATAATGTGGCCCACGGCGACAGAAGCCCTGAAGAAATAAACAATCTCATCCGTCAGCGGACGGACCAAGGCGCAAAGACCGCAGTGAATAATTGCTTTGTTTTCTTTGCGCCTCTGCGGCTTTGTCCGTCGGCTGACGGATGAAATGCTTTTGCTCGTCCGGGGATTATTTCACAGCCTCTTGCGCCAGGGGCTACGATGCGTTGCGAGTAGGGTCAAAATAGTTCTTGACGACGGGGAGCCTATAGGCTACTGTGACGGTGAGTGTCGGCGTCCTGCCGGCGCTCGGCGCCTCTCGGATTATCCCCACTTCGAGAGGACAAAATACCGAGAGGACAGGAAGAGTAGTCGTCAGTAGTCTGTCTTCAGTAACGGCAGGTTTCCCCGCCCGTAGGGCAGCAAGAAACTGAGTGCTGGTCACTGAAAACTGATTACTGAAAACGTTTTGTTCCATTGCGGTCGGGTAGGAGGCTAACTTGGTGTCTCTGTCACGTGGTGGTCATCGTCGTTCCCGTGTGGCGGGACAGCGGGTTATTGAAAGCGGATGACTGAAAACTGAGGACTAGGGGCAACACTGTTCACTTAGTTGTCGTCACGGATTAGGGAATCTAATTGCGGGCGAAGCCCGCCTTGGACTGCGGTAGCAGCAGCTACCGCCTTCCGCCCTCGGTTCATACGGCAAAGGCGCAAGGGGCGGAGGAACAAAGGCGGTAGCTGCTGCTACCGCAGTCCAAGGCGCTTCGCGCAAGTCCATATGAAAACGCGCGCTAAGTGAACAGTGTTGGGGCTATGGGC
>JBEKAD010000424.1:0-5225 GCA_050018435.1 Terriglobia bacterium | reverse complement strand
TATTGAGTCTTGATTGTTCCACCTCCAATTCTCGTCAGACCGAGCGGCAAGGTCTGGAAGAGGCACGGAGCACATGGCGGGACCCGCAGATCCGAAATCAGATATTGAGGGCGCAAGACTCAAGGAGATTGTTTCAAGGTGATTTTGAGGTGCTGCCGCGACAATCTCTGTTAACAGGTGTTGATTCATTCTAGGGAGGACAGCAGTGAGAATCTTAGTCTTGGGTGGAGACGGCTACCTGGGCTGGCCGACCGCCATGTATCTTTCCGCACGTGACCATGAAATTGCCGTTCTCGACAATTTCTCCAAGCGCGGTTGGGAACTCGAGCTCAACGCCGAGCCCCTCATCCCAGTCAGCACTCTCCGCAACCGGGTGCGCGCCTGGAAGGAGGTCACTGGCCGCCGCATTGCATCGTTTGTCGGCGATTTGTGCGAATACGACTTTGTCCGCGACGCGCTCCGCGACTTCCAGCCCGATGCCATTGTGCATTTCGGTGAGCAACCCTCTGCGCCTTTCTCCATGATCGACCAGCGCTGTTGTGTCATGACCCAAGTGAACAACATTACGGGAACACTGAACCTTCTTTGGGCTATGCGCGAGCACGCCCCGGCGGCCCACCTCGTGAAGCTGGGCACCATGGGAGAGTACGGCACGCCGAACATCGACATCGAAGAGGGCTTCATTGAGGTCGAATACAAGGGCCGGAAGGATGTCCTTCCCTACCCGAAGCAAGCCGGCTCGTTCTACCATCTCAGCAAGGTGCATGACAGCCACAATATTACCTTCGCATGTAAGGTTTGGAAGCTGCGTTCGACGGACCTCCACCAGGGGGTGGTTTA
This sequence comes from Terriglobia bacterium, assembly GCA_050018435.1. Taxonomy (GTDB): domain Bacteria; phylum Acidobacteriota; class Terriglobia; order UBA7540; family UBA7540; genus Bog-366. The sequence goes on along the minus strand of JBEKAD010000424.1, from coordinate 4,385 downwards.
CGGTGTCGCCACCGACGAATCGGACTTGGATGAGCGCCTGGCAACCAGCTTCCACTATGACGAAGTTTTCGGCACGGCCCTGAACCGCTTTTGCGTCCAGGCGATTGCCGGCATTCCGCTCACCGTATACGGCAAGGGCGGCCAAACGCGAGGCTTCCTGAATATTCGCGACACCCTGCGCTGCGTCGAACTTTCCATCCTCAATCCACCCCAAGCGGGTGAGTACCGGGCCTTTAACCAGTTCACGCAGATGTTCAGCATTCTTGATCTCGCCCAAACCGTCCAACACCAAGCCCAAAAACTCGGCTTCCGCGTGGCGATCGACCATCTGCCCAATCCCCGTGTGGAGGCGGAAGAGCACTACTACAACCCGCGCCACCAAAAACTTCTCGACCTGGGCCTGCAACCCCATCTGCTCTCCGAGGTCTTGGTCGATAGTATGCTCGTCACCATCCGCACCCATGCCCACCGCATCCGGCGTGAGGTCATCCTGCCGCGCGTCAAATGGGACGGCACGTCCGAGGCGGCGGTCAAAACCCTCTCCTCCGTTTCGTAAACGACTCACTGGTACAAGGCTTCAGTGCTAATACCGATTTCTCACAACGCTTGGACGCGCTTAAGGAACTGCAGGAAGGGCGGGGCTTCCGCCCCGCCGAAATCACGGCTCCCACAGTCCGTTCGTCCCGCGCCCCGCACAGCCCCGATGTATCGGGGCTGTGCGGGGCGCGGGACACAAGAATAATCAGAAACGCCTTGTAACGGCGGGGCTGAAGCCCCGCCCTTCCAGGACCGTTGTGACAAATCCGGCTCAGTCTTTGTCCAAGTTTTTCCGGCTGCCTTTCCAGACGCGTGGGGGCCGGCGGCCCTTGGCGATCTGGTAGCTGCTGATGTCGTGTACCATTTTAACCAGCGCCACCACGTTCTCGTAAGGAGTATCCGGCAGCAGGCCGTGGCCCAGGTTGAAGATGTGGCCGGTACGGTAGGCGGCTTGGTTCAGGACGCGCTTGGCGCGCATGCGGATGAAGTTCTGGGCGCCGTAAAGCACCATAGGGTCAAGGTTCCCCTGCACGCCCACGCCGTCGCCCAGCCGCCGCCAGGCCTCGTCGAGCTCCACGTGCGAGTCGACGCCGATCACGTCCCCGCCTGCGTCGCGCATGGCTTCCAGCAGCATGGCCGTCCCCGTTCCAAAGTGGATAATAGGCGTCCCGGGCTTGACGGCTTGCAACATCATCCGCGTATACGGCTGGACGTAATCGCGGTAGTCGGCGGGCCCGAGGCAGCCCACCCAGGTGTCAAAAACCTGCACGGCCTGCACGCCGGCGTCGATCTGGCCGTTGATATACCTGGCCAGGCTGCGCGCCAGGCGCTCCATCAGCGCGCGCCACGCCCCCGCGTCGCGGTACATCAGGGCTTTGGTGTGGCGGTAGTTTTTCGACCCGCCCCCCTCGATCAGGTAGGAAGCCAGGGTGAAAGGGCAGCCGGCAAATCCGATGAGCGGAAGCCTCGGATTCAGGTCGGAGCGCGTTTGGCGGATGGCGTCGTAGAAATATCCCAGCGATTGTTCCGGGTCCACGTCGTGCAGGCGGTCAATGTCGGCAGCCTCGCGCAGTCCCGGGCTGACGACCGGTCCTTCCCTCTTGTCGTATTCCAAGTGCAAGCCCAGAGGCTCAACAATCAGCAGCAAGTCGGCAAAGATGATGGCGGCATCCACGCCCAGCTTTTCTACCGCGGTGACGGTGACTTCCGAAACCAAGGCGGGATTCTTGCACAACTCCAGGAAGGACACCCGGGCGCGCAACTCCCGATACTCTTTCATATAGCGGCCCGCCTGGCGCATCAGCCAGACGGGGGTCGCGTCAACCGCTTCGAAACGGCAGGCCTTCAGGAAACGTGAGTCTTCCCACGCGGCACGATCTCGGGATTCGGGACTCGGGACTCGGGACTCGGGGTTCGGGACTCGGGGTTCGGGGTTCGGGGTTCGGGACTCGGGGTTCGGGACTCGGGACGCGGGACCTTCTAACTTCTCGCTTCTAACTTCTCGCTTCTTTTTCAAAAGCACCTTCGCCCGTTGCGCAGTTTCCTGCACCAAGAGCCCCATCTTGGGACGGACGGGCTCAAGATCAATGGGGATCCCATGACTTACCAGCGTCTCGCTACATGTGGGGCCCACTGAGGCGACCACAACCTTCTCCAAGGCTTCGAGCAACAGATCCTTCGTGCCGTCTTCAGCGGCCACGCGCAGAAGATGATCTACTTGCGCTGAATTCGTGAACAGCGCCACCTGCGCCCGGCCCTCCACCAGCGCTTGGATGGCTTCGCGCAAGGGCTGAATATCCTGGGGGAGCGTCCATTGATAAACCGGCACGCGCAGCACCTCGACGCCGCGTTCTTTGAGCGCGGCGAGGAAGGCTTCATTGGGCACGCCATATTCCTGCACTGCCACGCGGCTGCCTGCCAGCGTGAATCCGCGCGGATTTTCGTCCAACTCGTCCAGGACTTCGTGCCAGGTGTTGGGCTCGGGAACTGCGATGGTGACGGGCACTTTGAGTTCGCGCAGGACCTTGACCGGCTTGGGCCCACGCGCCACTACGCTAATTCCCGCGAGCGCTTGCACGATCTGGTCGCGGGCATGGCGCGTCTCCAGCACCTCGAACAGCCGGCGCGTGCCGGCCCCGGTCATAAAAATGACCGCGTCGAGCCGTCCCGCGAACAGCGCCGTGCCAAACGCCAAGGCGGCGTCTTCCTCCAGCGGCGACTCGCGCAGGGCCGGAGCCACGCGCGGCACACCCCCCAATCTGGCAATCAGGACGGCCATTTCCGGGGCGCGGCGACTTTCAAAGGCCACCACTTCCAGACCTTCAAAATTCGTGCTGACGGCTGAGGTTTTGATCATCTTGCTCGCTCTTCTGTCGGGACGACATGGTCCGCTCCATTCGGCATCTCAGAATATGCCCTATGGCTTGCCGGGCGTCAACGCCAACTTCCAAGCCGTGAAGTAAAAGAAAACCAAAAGGCAAAGGGCAAAAGTCAAAAGTGAAAACAGCGGGCCTTCCTTCCGTTTCCCTGCTTCCTCCATCCTATTTCTTCCCACTTCTGAAACTCGGAATCTGGAATTTGAGATCTGCATCCGCGCGCTTACCGCGTGAACGCTGGATCCTGCCGCGTGAATCCGGCCATGCGCCCATCCTGAGCCGCGCGCTAAGGAAAGGCAACGGGCCAGCGGCCTTCATAATTCAGCCTTCATAATTCATAATTTCCGTCCAACGCCTTTCTCCTTTCTTTTCATCAACATCATGGAGAGAACGGTTTAACTCGCGTGTTTTCATCAACATCATGGAGAGGCGAAAAACAGACATTTTTTCTACATTTGTTTTCAATAACTTACCGAAGATCAGCCTCACTTTTCAATCGCCTTTTTTTTTCATGACCCTAGCCAGCGAAGATGAGTTAACTATTTTAGTTCCAACAATATAGATTTTTGCGAGATTTTCGCTGTTCATCGCTAACCCCTTTTGTTTTCTGATACATCATGGAGAGCCGCCCTTTTTTTTTCTCACCGGCTCCGGCATTTCAAGCTAACTCTCGCTATTTGAATGATTTAAAGCTTTCAGACATTTTTACTCTAAACAGCTAACCCCTTTTTTTTCTGAAACATCATGGAGAGCGGCGGTTTTTTGCACCACTGAACTTTAGTGCCGACCTGAAGGTCGGCGCTACAAGTACCAATATCTCTGGCATACTACAATAGTACATCGCACCCAGCACCTGACACCTTTCCTTACTGCGCCATTCCACCCTGATACGGCTCTCCAACTGTAGCCTAGCACGTTGACGTCCAGGGCCGAGGGGAATCCCTGCGGATTGGCTTAAGATAGGAAGATTATGTCTGATTTTTCTTGCCAAAATCCTACCGGTAGGAAACAGTAGCGCGGGATCGGCAATTTCCGAGCGCCTCGTGGGGGCGGTTCGCGAACCGCCCAGCCAGAAAACGCGGATGATCGTGGCCCAGTTAAGGCCCGGCAGGGCCGACAGAATGTAGCCCACGGCGCCAGCCGTGGGAAAATCGGCCCCCCTCCCCCCCCGAGCCCCGCAAGGGGCGAAAGAAATCACGGCCAAAGGCAACGGCGCAAGAGCATTTTTCATGGGGTGCCGCATATGGCTGGCGATGTGGAATTGCCGTAAGGATTGGTTCTTTCGCCCCTCCGGGGCTCGCGAGACTTTACGCGAACTCGTCACCCATAGCTCACGCTATGGGCTACGATCTTTCACTGCTGTCCAAGATAATCGCTAGCCCCGTACGCCGCCATTGCAGGGAAAGGCTTTAGGACAGGGAGAATCGAAGGTTGGGGAGGAGGTCTGGGTTTCATAAGTTCGTTCGCCTGTCC
>JBEKAD010000423.1:0-5226 GCA_050018435.1 Terriglobia bacterium | reverse complement strand
GCGATTTTTAACACCGCCGGGGTGATTCTGGCGGCGGCCGCCATAATCGGCCCGGTGGGAGCGGCCGTGACTCACCAGCTTTCTTCCTTTTTCGTCATGATGAATTCGCTGCGGCTGCTCCGCGTGCCATCCGGCGGCGAGTCGAGGCTTCGCCGCGGGTGGGCCCGTCTCCTTGCGCGCTTGCAGGCGCCGCAATGGGTAGCCGCCGTGCGCGAAACCGCCGCCCGGTTTGAATTCGGGGTCCTCTTGGGTTGGTTCATTGCCAACTGGTCGCGCTTGCGCAAGCCCCTGATGTTCGCGGCCTTGGCCCTCTATGTCGCCAGTGGGTTCTATATCCTGAGCCCCGATGAAAGCGGTGTGATTGAGAGATTCGGACGCAAACTGCTGCCTTATCGCGAGCCCGGCCTGCATTACAAGCTGCCCTGGCCGGTGGACGCCCTTACGCGCATCAAGGCGCATCGTGTGCGCGCCGTGGAGATCGGATTCCGAACCGTGGCCAGCACACCCGAAAACGAGCCCGTGTCCTATGAATGGAATGCGCAACACAGCACCGGCCGCTTCCAGAAGGTACCGGAGGAATCGGCGATGCTGACCGGCGATCAGAACATGATCGAGCTTTACGCCACGGTGCATTACGTTCCCGCGCATCCGGACGATTTTCTGTTTCGCCAGTTGGATGGCGACGGCACGGTGCGCGCGGCGGCGGAATCGGTGATGCACTCGGTGGTGACCTCGTCGTCGCTCGACGATGTGCTCACCGAGGGCCGGCGCCAGCTTGAGCAGCGCGCGCGGAACGAATTGCAGCGCCGACTCGATCAATATGACGCCGGAGTTCAGGTTTTGGAGGTAAAGCTCGGAGACGTGCATCCGGCGCTGGAGGTGGTGGATGCATTCCGCGAGGTTTCCGACGCTTTCGAAGAAAAGAACCGCTTGATCAACGAAGCGGAGGGCTACCGCAACGAACAGTTGGCCCTGGCGCAAGGAAACGCCCAGGCGGCGCTGGAAAACGCTCGCGCTTACAGCCTCGGACGCAAGACGCGCGCCGAAGGCGACGCCAGCCGCTTCCTGTCCGCGGAAGCAGCCTTTCGCACGGCGCCGGAGGCCACCCAGTCGCGTCTGTATTTGGAAACCATGGAAGAGGTATTGCCCGGAAAGAAGAAACTGATTATCGACACCAGGGCCGGCCGGCGGCAGTTGATGCTGTTGCGCGACGGCATCGCCTTGCCCAACGGGCTGCGCCCTCTGCCGGAGTAGTTTGGTGTAGAGGCGGCTTTACGCCGCCACTTGGTCCGTCGGCTGACGGATAAACTCGCCGCTAGAACACCGTATCGAGTAGGTGAATGATGACCCGAAAAACGAAAGTGCGCATTGCGGCCATTGCCGGTGGGCTGCTCCTGGTTTACCTGACGTTTTACACCACACGGGAGACGGAGTTCGCCCTGATCACCCAGTTCGGCCGTCCCGTACGGACAGTGGTGAACGCCGGCCTGCACGTGAAATGGCCGTTCCAATCCATCCTGCGCTTCGACCGTCGGCTGCGCGTTTACAATCCCCGGCCCTCGGAGTTCCTCACCCGCGACAAGAAAAATCTGGTGATTGAAAACTACGTCGCCTGGCGGATTGATGACCCTGACCGCTTCGTGAAAAGTGTGGGCGACACCGACTCGGCGGAGATGCGCTTGCACGACATCATCTGGTCCGGCTTGTCGGCCGCGCTCGGCACGCTCGACTTGGAATCGCTGGTGTCCGCGTCGGCGGACAAGGTGCAGGCGGCCGCCATGCTCGATATGCTGACCACCCATGCCGATCTCAAGGCCCTGGAGCAATATGGCATCCGCGTGGTGGACGTCCGCATCAAGCGTTTGAACCTCCCGGAACAGAACAAGCAGAGCGTGTTCGCGCGGATGAGGGCCGAGCGCGGGCGCATTGCCATGCAGTACCGCGCGGAAGGCGAGGAGCAGGCGCTGGTGATTCGCGCCAACGCCGACCGCGAGAAAGAGGCGATTCTCTCTGCCGCGTACAAGGACGCGGAGACGATTCGCGGCGAAGGCGACGCCCAGGCCACGCGCATTTACGGGGAAGCGTATTCCAAGAATCCGCACTTTTACAAATTGGTGCGGACCCTCGAGTCCTACAAAAAGGTGCTGGACGATAAGACGACGATCATCCTGAACTCGGATTCCGCGCTTCTGAAAGTCTTGACGCAGGGCGAGGCAGGGGTGAAGTAGGGCCGAACGGCGTTCGGCCCTCGGCAGGAGTAGGGTAGGGGTGAAATGAGTTCAGTGTTACTGGCCGGTCGAGATGTAGGGGCGAGCGGCGCTCGGCCCTCGGGCGAGCGCCGCTCGCCCCTACCGCGCCGGCGCCGCTGGGCGCTGGGGTTCCTCGGGGTGTGGCTGCTTTCGGGAGTTTACCTTGTGGCCCCGGACCAGCAGGCGGTGGTGACGAGGTGGGGAGCGGTGACCTCGCCGCGAGTTCCGCCCGGCTTGCATTACGCTCTGCCGTGGCCGATCGAGCAAGTCTATAAGCTCAAGGTCCAACAGCTTCGCCGCACGGTGATCGGCGGTGACGTGGCGGACATTCCCCTGGGACGCTTGCAGCCTGCCGCCTCCGAGTTCCTGAGCGGAGACCAGAACCTGCTCAACGTGCGGGTGGTGGCCCAGTACTCGGTCAGTGAACCCCGTGACTATCTCTTCCAGGCGATTGACGTCGACCGGGTGGTGGGTGCGGCGGTGGAGTCGGAACTGGCCCGCCGCCTGGCGCACACCGCGGTGGACAGCATCACGACCACCGATAAAGTGGCGATTCAAAACGATGTGCTCCACGCCGCGCAGCAATGTTTGGAGGATTACCGCGTGGGCGTTTCACTTTCCAGCATCAATATCGAAAACGTTGCCCCGCCGCCCGACGCCGCCGACGCCTTCCGCGATGTGGCGGGGGCGCGCGCCGACGCCCTTCGCTTTGTGAATGAGGCACAGGGTTACGCCAACGATCTTTTGCCGCGAGCCCACGGCGAAGCGGCGCGGATGGACCAAGCGGCACAGGCTTATAAGGAAGGGAAGGTGAACCGGGCGATGGGTGACGCCGCAAGGTTTGACGCCGTCGCGGCCGAGTACGCCAAGGCCCCGGAAGTGACCAGCACCCGCGTCTACGTGGAAGCCATGGAGCAAATCCTTCCCCAGTTGCGCAAACTGATTGTTGATTCCAACAGCAATCTCGACCTTTCGATCATCGGAAAAGATGATAGTTCCGGAACTCCCCCGAAATGACCCGTCGAATTGACACAAAAGCTGTCGTCACCATCGCGGTGCTGCTGGGTGTCTTAGCGGGCGCCCTGCTGCGTTCGAACCATTGGCAGTTGCCGTCTGCGTGGAATGGCTGGCGGGCTCTTGTGTCGAAGCGCGCTCCCTCCAATCCTGAGGATGGAATTTACGCCATGTTTGACGCCGCTCGCTCCGGCAACGCGCCAGCCTACCTCGACTGCTTCTCCGGCCCCCTCCGTGAGCAGTTGGCGGCCACTGCCAAGGAGGACGCAAAGTTCAAGGCGTATTTAATCAGCCAGAATTCCGCCGTGCAGGGCATGGCCGTCACGGTAACCGACCGCCCCAATGCCGATGAAGCCCGGGCGCGCGTCGAGTACGTCTACAGCGACCACAACGAAGTGCAGAACGTCCGCCTGAAAAGGGAAGGCGCGCGCTGGAAAATCATCAATATTGATGGAGCGCAGCCCGTCCAGCCGCTCGTACCCTACGGAACTAAGGCGACGGATTGAGCCGCAATCACGTTGGGTCCGGGAGGCACAGCGCGGTCGAGCCGCAAATGAAAGTCAAAAACGTATGGGGCCGCTGTGTTGCGGCAGGCGTGATAGAATCAAGTTGAGGATTTAGCGATGCAGAAGAACGTTCAATTCGTCACCGATGCTGAGGGGAACAAGACTGCTGTCATTCTCCCTATCGAAGAGTACGAAGATATGATGGATGACTTGGCGATGGGCCGTGCCGCCCGGGAAAGCAAAGCTGAGCCCCGCTGGCCGTTGGAAGATGTGGTGAAGGAATTGCGCGCGGCTGGCGAAATCGATGTTTAAGTAGGGGTACGGCTTGCCGTACCCTCTTCGTTTTTATCGCGCGACCGAACCAAGAGGGTACGGCAAGCCGTACCCCTACAACCAGGTCGCCGCTACTCTTCTTTCAATCCAAGCGCCAAGCCTTCACTTCTTGTTGCGGGAAGTGACCTGTAGCGAGTCCGGGCGGAGCTGGCTGAGCTCAATTCTATTGCCATCGGGATCCTTGATGAAATACAGCAAGCTATTATCCGCCTGAACCTTTTTCGCCTTCTCGAAGGCATCGTCGGGCAGAGGATATCCCCGATCCTTGAGGGCGTGGAGAGTGGCCTGCAAATCCTTCACGAACAAGCCCAGGTGATTGACGGTCGGCGTCCCCGCGGGCGAGGGTGTTTTCTTCCCAGGGAAAAGTTCCACGAACGTGTTGGTATCCGCCACGCGCAAATAAATCAGGTTCGGAGAGCCGTCGGGACGATTCAGCCGGAAGGCTTCCTTCAATCCCAGTTGATCGACGTAGAAGTGCAGCGCCGGCTGCAAATCTGAAATCGCCAAGCCCACGTGGCCCAGCGACTCTACGATCGGTTCTCTTGAATCGACGCCGAACGTCAACGCGCCCGCCCCCCACAGCACGCAAACCAGAAAGAACATTCCTATGCGTTTCATCGGTTCCCCCAATTCTTGCCGGCCCATTATGCCAAGGGACTGAACCAAAACCAACGAGGGATTTATCGCCAGGGGAGGGAAGAGGGGAAACCGAGGAATCCCGGAAGGCGGTCAGAGACAGCGGCTAGAGTGGGTCCTGTGTACCCAATGAGTAACAATTTCTCTTGACAGTAACCGCAGGCTGTGTTAGCCTACAATTGATATGGACGGCCCGGCCCCTTTTCGTCAACTCCCCCACAATTTGAAAACTTCACGTGCAAGCAGCGTGGTCGGCGTCTTTGTCCGCCTAACGGCTGGGCTCTTGGCCGGGGATGACAATTCCGGCAATGCCTCTGTGCCTTCCGTGGTCGGCAAAGCTTTAACACGGAGGCCGCAGAGAGGCTCTAGCAGGATGCTGAAAAAGTCGAAAAGCGGCCTGTTTTGCCCCACTTCGGCACCTCTAAGTCCTTTGTTTTCAGGCGAGGCTGGCAATATAGTTATCCCAAAAAAGAGTTTTTCAGCATCCT
>JBEKAD010000422.1:0-5232 GCA_050018435.1 Terriglobia bacterium | reverse complement strand
GGCTTTACCGAATCATTTTTCACATCCGCGAGGAAGAGCAACACGTGCGAGTGTTGCGAATCTGGCACGCTTCCCGCGATGCCATTACCGCCGCCGACGTGGAGGATTAACCATGACCCCTTATTGGGCCCAGACCCAATGAAAGAAAGGGTGGAAAGGAAAGGGTGTCAGGAAAGGAAAGGGTGTCAGTTCCGGCTCCAAGTGAAGCCGGGGCCGTGACCCGGTGCCCGGGAGGCAAGGGACGCCGCCGCGTGAAGCTCAGAACCCTGAAGGATGGCTACAGGAAATAGGAAATATCGTGCCTGTCCCGGATTCCCCTCCGGATTCCCCATGGCCGGAAAAACGCTCACCGGCTACCTGCTTTGCCCGACATCAGAACTCCAAAAATCCATTCGACTCGGGGCGTACGTCCCCGATAGGCCCATGTCAAGCAATAAGGGTTAAGGAGGGAACACTTCAATGACACAACGGAAACCGGTCTCGTCGCTATCTAAGAAGGGGCCTATTGAGTGGCGCCTCGACACGCTAATCTCCGAGGCAACATCGTACCAAGATCCGCCGCGATAAACGCGCTGTTCCCCGTCCGCTGGCCCCGCCGGGTCTTTAGAGGGGGAATTCTGATAGTATTTCATATCGTACCAGTCGTTCACCCACTCTTCCACATTCCCAAGCATGTCATACAACTCGAAATCGTTGGGTTCCTTCTGCTTGACTTCGTGCATGCCGTTGCCGTTTTCGATTAAGCGCTTAGTGTAATTAGGCATCTCGGGATTACCTTTCTCGGCGTGCAGAATGCTGGTGCCATCCAAGCGTTTGTTGCCGCTATTATCCACGTACCAGGCAATTTCGTCGAGAACGCCATAGCGCGCTGCGGTGCTCCCCGCTCGCGCCGCGTATTCCCACTCGGCTTCCGTCGGCAGCCGCCCTCCCGCCCAGAGGCAATAGTCTCGAGCTTCTTCCCACGTCACGCAGACCATGGGCATGGACTCGTTGCGCCACTCAGGGTTGAGCAGGCGCGTGATGTATCTCGGCTTCTTCTTCGTCTTCTGGTCATGCACCAACATCGGCTCATCTGGCATTACTTTCCCAATGTCCTCCGCGAAGCGCTTGTAGGCCCCCACCGTAACTTGCGTCTCCCCCAGCCAAAAACCATTGGTGATGGTCACTTCGTGCGGCGGTCGCTCATTATATGTAGTTGAATTTGTATATTCACTGTCGTCCGCCGAGCAACCCATGATGAACGTCCCGGGGGGAATCCACACGTAACTAAGTTTGTCTCGGGGATTGATCCTCGTCTTACTATTGCTGCCGGGTGACGGTTGCTTTTGCTGCTGGAGCTTGATCGTAGGACGAAGCGGCTGAGGGGCCTTCAGCGTGGGCTTGGGCACGATTCCAATGGGCGCGGACGAAGCAAGGGGCTCGGTCGCGGAGGCAAGTTCGGCTGCTGCCTTGAAGTCGTCTGCAAATTCGACCGCCGACTGAAAGCGTTGCCCTGGTTTTTTCACGAGCGCCTTCATGACGACACTCTGAATTTCAATAGGCAAATTCAAATCGGGTGCAACGGTCTCAAACGACGGGGGTTGCTTCTCGAGGTGCTGGTAAGCATAACCCAGATCGTTAGACGCATGGAAGGGCAATCGCCCAGTGAGCATCTCGTACACAACCACTCCAAGTGAATACACATCCGAGCTCGGCGTGAGTTCAGCGCTACTCATGCCCCTCGCCTGCTCGGGCGACATATAAGCTGGCGTGGAAAGCACATCGCCCCTCTGGGTGCGGATGCGGGGCTCACGCACCGTTGCGATGCCGAAATCAAGAATCTTGACGATCAGTACGTCGTCGACCCAGGTCAAAAAGAGGTTATCGGGTTTGAGATCGCGATGAATGATCGTCAGTGGGTGCTTGTGCGCGGCCTTCAGCCCTTGCGCTGTTTGGCGAAGTATTTCCGAAATTTCCGATACAGAAAGATTGCCCCGCTGCTTGAGAAACCCACTTAGAGATTCACCTTCCAGAAATTCCATGGAAATGAAGGGAGTGTCACCGGTCGCAAACCCGCCCTCGTGAAGCGTTACCACATTGGGGTGGCGGAGGCTCCCCAGGATGTCAACCTCCGTTTGAAATCGCTCACGGAACCCAGGTTCGTCGAGAAGGCTGCGGTGCAGAACCTTCAGCGCTACTAGGCGATTGGTGTAACCGATCTGCTTCGCGAAGAGGACCGTTCCGAAGCTTCCTCTGCCTAAGCGGCCTAGAATCTCAAAACGGTTGGAGAGACCGGAGGCGAGTTGCCGGTCCTCTTCCGTAGCCTGGGCGACGAGGCGAACTCCATCATTCTGACAGTCCTCATCTGCATCGGGAAAGGGTCGGAGGCATCGGGGGCAGAGTTTCATGAGCGCCAATCGAGTTTTAGTGTTACACGAGATTCTAACAGAAGTCTTGGCGCAAACGGAATCGGTGCTTGAGGGGTGGTATGTGGTTACTACCTGCGTGGCCGTACAAAGAACCCTTTTTATTATTATTGGCGGTTACGGGCCACAAGATTACTTGTGCGTCGCGGGGGTGGTAATCTTCGCGCGCGAGATGCGTGGGAGAACGGTGTCAGTACCGTTTCTAGCAGTGGACTGACACCTTTTCCTCCCCGGCGTAGCGCGGCCCCAGTTTGTCAGTTCTGCCACTTGCCCACGCTGACATTAGCCGCAGAGGTTGAAAAGCCGGTCTGCGGCAGCCTGCCTTGTCAATCCACATGACTGCTTGATAATTTTGTTGACAGATCGCGGCGTCGATAATAATATCTCAGGTGGGCCATCGTTACGGTGGTTCAGAGATCTTTGATAACTTGCTCCTTTCGCTCGTAATGGCGCTTTCCACGGGGTCCTGAGGGCCCAGCTGGAAGCCAGCAATGGTTTTCGGCAGCTAATGACGAGGGTTGTGTGACCTCGTCACGGGCATGGTATGTGAACGCCCGTTCGTAATGGGGCGCAGGCTGTTAGTGTGGATGGTATGTGTAGGTTTGTCGCTTACCAGACTGTCTAAACTAAATAAGGCATGTGCACTGTGGAACGGATCGTTTGGTTCGGTGTCGCTCCTTTTCGGGAAGTGCGTTTGGGCATGGCGCATCTTGCGCCGGAAAGGGGTGAGCCTATGAGAAAGGTCAATGATCTTAAGGCGGTTTTTGCCCAGTTGCGGGCAGAGGCTGACAGAGGCGACATTGAACCACGACAGAAGCAGCTATTGGAACAGGCGATCGAGACACTGAAGCGGTTCCGTCGCAAGAAGAACCCGAACTCGGCGGAAACCTATCGCTGCGTCAGGGATGTTGCGGAGAAACTGTTGGAGGCGTTCTTACGCCAACCTGGATTCACTATCTCTGTTGAGAACGGTCCGAAATCCACTCAAGACAACTATAATGGACTATGGCAAGGCCCTAAAGATCGCAAGAGCAATTAAGGACATTCAGCAAGCAGAGGTTGCCGTTAAGGCGGACCTTGACCCCAGCTATGTTTGCATGCTCGAAAAGGGGAAGCGCAAACCCAGTCTGGGAACCATTGAGAGGCTGAGCGGCGCGCTGGGGATTCCAACACATCTATTCTCCCTTTTGGCGACTGAAGAAAAGGATTTGAAGAATACAGATGCGGGGGAGATGGCCAGGGTGGGAGAGTCATTGGCCCGTTTAGTACTCATTGATGCTCCGAAAAAGCGAAAAACCGGGCGCCGAAAATCCCCAGACCCCTCGACTTGATCTGTATTCAATTAACAAGTTAGAGATTCTTCTGGGTTTCCCGAGAGATCAAATTCGCGATATCGCGAAACATGCAGGGTCCTATTACAAACCCTTCCCCAAGAAAACGCGGCTACGCCCTTTCCAAAAGAAATTCAAGGCAGCGAAGAAACGAATCATCGACAATCCAACGGGCTTGCTTAAGGTTATTCAGAAGCGCGTCCAGCACAATCTACTCCGACCACTCGTACTCCCGGAGCATTACTGTGGAGGGGTGAAAGGGCGGACGCTTCTTGATAACATCATGATTCACTTTGGCGCAAGACTTCTTGTAACGATGGACATCAAGAGCTTTTTCCCCAGTGTTACTAATAAACAGGTTTACGATGTGTGGAGTCGAGTGCTTAACTGCTCGCCGCGAATTGCCGGGATCCTCACAAAGCTAACAACTTTCGAAAGGCATCTCCCCCAAGGTGCGCCAACCAGTACAACTCTTGCGAATCTAGTTTTATTCTCGTTAGATGATCCAATCCGATCCGAATGCAACCGTCAAAATGTTCGCTATTCATCATGGGTAGACGATCTAGCGTTTTCGGGGGAAGCCGCGCCCAAGATCCTCAGTGTGGCCATTGAGTCACTAAGCTCTTGCGGGTTTGCTGCTCCGCATAAGAAACAGAAAATTATGGGGCCAGGCAGCCGCAAAGTTTTGACTAAAGTCTTGCTGGCCAACTTTCCGACCGTCCTCCCCGAAACGCTCGCGCAATTGAGGTCCGGAATTCACAAGGTTGCGACAAGACAAGTTCCGAGAGACGAGTTGGAAGCGTATTTAGTGAGTTTAAGAGGGAGAATCTCTCACGTTGAAAAGATCAATCCTCGTAAGGGAAAGAGCTACCGTGATCGGCTCGCGGCCGCGATCCAAGAATCTTCGGAATATCGATAATTTATATAGGCCATTGAATGCAAGGACATTTACAAAATGTCCATGGCAGGAACCTGGGGACAGACGGAACGTTACACAGGTTTATTATGTCCATGCTGTGCCTGGGGCCATCCGAAAGCGAAAAAATAATCTCTACTGCGTTCCGTCTGACCCCATACTCCCTAGGAAACCGGGGACACCCTGTCCCCGGTTTCCTAGCGTGGGGTCGGCGCGATGGAATCGCACACTTTCCTGGACAAGGAAGAGGCGGCACGGTTTCATTTGGACGGCCATTATGGACGTGGTACGCTTGGGATAGTTCTTTGAACGACCCTCGTTCGGAAGAGGGCAAAGGAGGAACTCCATGAGTGAAACGATACGCGCCCGCGTCAAAGGGGGCGTGTTAGAACCGCTGGAACCCTTGGAAGTCGCGGAGGGTGAGGAGGTAACTTTAACCATCACCCTGGCGCCTTCCAAATCTCGTACCGATTGGTTGTCACGGACTGCGGGTGGCTGGGTCGGACTCGTGGATGGAGAGAAGCTGAAGCGGGACATTTATGAGAGCCGCTCATTGATCACCCGCCCGGAACCCCGCTTA
>JBEKAD010000421.1:0-5244 GCA_050018435.1 Terriglobia bacterium | reverse complement strand
GATCGGAGAAGCAGTCGGTCAGCGGTTCGCCGATCACTTCTTTCTGTTTCTTGACCCAGCGAATCAGCGTTTCCGTGACCTTGTCCATCAGATCGTGCATCACGGCCGGATAGTCCTGCATCAGGTAGATGAGCTTGTCGTATCCCATGAGCTGATTGGCCGTGGTGAGCGGGCCCTGAAAATCCGTAATCCCGACGGGAAGGAAACTGTGCGCCCGCATCGAGTGGAGAAACTGAAGAACGCGCGGCATCAAGCCGTCTTTCCCGGGGTCCGCAATCTGCAACCTCTTGACGTCTTCGGGAGCCCGCACCGGGTAGTGGCGCGGGTTCACGGTGGGATCCAGTTTGGGTGGGAAATCCACTTGGCAGCCCAGGGCGGAGGCGGTGACCGCCGTCCCAAACCACGGCATCAGGTAGGGGACAAAGTCATCGTCAACCTCTTGCAACTGTTCGTAATAGTTTCGCTCCTGAAAATCGATCATCGCCTGGGGATCGTCATAATAGCGGTCGGGAAAGGTCTCGGGATCCAGTCCAAAGGCCGTGTAGAGGGCCGAGTTCACGATGAAGGGCGGCTGGTCAACTTCTTTGAAAGCGAAAACGTCAGCGGTCTTCGCCTTCACCTTTTCCAGCCGCTTCTGGAATCGCTCACGAAAGTCCTCGCGTTCCGTGCTCGACAAAGCCATGGTCGAGTGAGGGGTTTCCATGTTCCTCCTTCCGTGGGGAAGGTTTCCGTTGCTAGGTTGCGAAGTTCTTCAGCATTTGCTTAGAGCCCGCCGGCGATCCGGACCGTTGTGCTCAGCGGTGTGCTCTGGGATGACCCCCCGACGTATACCTTGTAATCGCCGGGGACAAGTTCCCAACCGTTCTTCTCGACATTGAAGATGGAAAGATACTGCGGGTCGACCGTCACGGTGACGGTCTTGGTTTCAGCCTGAGCCAGGGGGATCTTCTCCCAGCCAATCAGGCGCTTAAAGGGTTCACCCGCGCTTGCCGGCAACAGGGCGTACACCTGCGCGACCTCCGCGCCGGCACGCTGACCGGTATTGGTGACGCTGAAGGTCACTTTCAGTTCCTTCTCTGCTGTCGCCTGAAGGCGCGAGTAAGAGTAGGTTGTGTAGGAAAGGCCGAATCCAAACGGGAAGAGCGGTTCCTTGCCCTCCGCTTCAAACCATTTGTAGCCGACCTTCAACCCTTCGTCATAGTTGACATCGAAAGGTGGAAAGTCGATGTGTACGTTATGTTGTGCGGTTTCCGGTACGTACTGCATGCCTGCCAGGGTGGGATGGGGCAGGTCCGCCTCGCTCTTGGGGAAGGTCACGGGCAGTTTCGCTGAGGGGTTAACATCACCGAAGATAATATCTGCAAGGGCCTCAGAGCCGCGGATTCCCGGGTACCAGGCCTCCACAATCGCACTGACCTTGTCGATCCAGGGCATGGTCAAGGGCCCGCCGTTTTCGAGCACGACGATGCAGTGGGGATTGGCGGCGGCCACCGCCGCAATCATTTCGTTCTGGGTGTGGGGCAGGGAAAGGTTTCGCACATCGTAACCTTCTCCCGCATGTTGATGGACGACCAGGATGGCGACCTCGACCGCTGCTGCCACCTTGACCGCGCGGGGGATGTCGATCCCATCATCGAACGTTACTTGCGCGTTCGGCAATCGAGCGCGCATGACTTTAAGTGGGGAAGAAGGGTGCCAACCATAGGGATTCCTGGGAACGGCGTTTCCTTGCGCGGGAGTGACTTGGTCGGAACCGCTCCCGGAGAGCACCCCGGCCTCAGCATGCTCGCCGATGACCGCCAGCGATTTGATGCTGGACGCCTTCAGTGGCAACTGGCCGTTGGCGTTCCTGAGCAGCACGATGCCCAGTTCGGCGGATCGCTGCGCCACCTCAGCCCCCGTGAAGGGATTCACAGGCCTCAACACGGGCGGCTGATCGAATACCCCAAGGGCAATTTCCGTCCGCAGGATGCGATGCACCATTTCGTTCAGGCGCGCCATGGGGACGTCGCCTTTCTCCACCGCGGCCTTCAGCGCATCTCCCAAATACTTTCCACTGGGCATTTCCTGATCGAGACCGGCGAGGGCGGAGGGGACCGCGCTGTGCGCAGCGCCCCAATCCGTCATGACCCAGCCTTGATAGTTCCAGGATTTCTTCAGAACGTCGGTGAGCAGGTACGGATCTTCGCAGGTGAAAATGCTGTTGAGATGGTTATAGGCGCACATCACCGTGCCGACATTCGACTCCTTGATGGCGATCTGGAACGCCAAGAGATCGGTTTCCTGCATGGCGCGCTTGTCGATAATGACGTTTAGGGTCCGGCGGCCGGTTTCCTGGTCGTTCACCGCATAGCGATTGATGTTGCCGATCACCCCCTGGTCCTGCGTTCCCTTCAATTCGCTGCCCAGCATCTTTCCGATGAGGAGAGGATCCTCACCCAGGCACTCGAAGTTGCGCCCATTGCGCGGCTCGCGAATGATGTTGGCGGTTCCGCCGAGCGATACGTTGAATCCGAGGTCGCGGATTTCCTTGCCCAGCAACGCGCCGAAATCGTATGCGGCTTGCAAGTCCCAACTTGCGGCGTTCGCCAAAGCCGAGGGGAGCGCCGTAGCGTAACGCCCGGTGCGGCCGATGTTGGCGACACCGGACCTTCCATCGGACATCTGCAAGGCGGGGATTCCGAGGCGTGGGACCCCCGCCACGTACCCAGCTCCGCCCAGCGATTTCTGTAACGATTGCTCGCCCACGTCTCCATGCACGAGCGAGAGTTTTTCTTCCAGGGTCATTTGTTGGATCAGCAAGTCGGCGCGCTGGTCAGGTGACAAACTTTTGTCGGACCAGGGTCCTTTCGGCGCGGGCGTCGGCGCCTGACGTGTCCATTCTTGTGCAACCGCAAAAGGAATGGTGGTGAAGAGTATCCATGCGATGACGAGGGTCATTGTTCGGTCTAAGACGGTACGGTAGGAATAGCTTTTTTCCATCGATGTCCTCCTGGACATAGGTTTCTGAGCGGGTCGCGCCGCTAGCGGCCAAAGGCCCGTTCATCTTGAAGGCAGAGCGCGTCGCCGCCCGCGCTCCTTCTTATCGTCGTCCCATAAACCGCAACATTTTGGGACGGCTCTGCCCGCTTTCGTGGGCAAGGGTATGCTACGCGGGCCGGAAAAACAAGTGCGCGTTCATGGCGTGTCAAGCCCCATTCGAAATGTCCCCATTCTTCGCTCATTATGCAGAGCGACATAAGTTTTTGCGCGCTGCCCTGTAGCAGCGGTCTATGACCGCCGGTCGGCGCTCAGAGAGCGCCGCTACAAGTTATGTCGCTCTGCTCCGAAAAAAAGGCGCTAAGTGCTTTATTTTCACCATGGGCATTTCTCGGGCCGGGGCGCCTATTTTCATGCTTCGGGGTGTCGCCAAGCGACATGAGCGACTGCATAGAAGTGTCCCCCTTTGGGTCTTGGTTTCCTTTGTTCTTGGTATCTCATGGTTTTTGTCTTTTGTTCTGGTGGTAGGTCAACCAGACACGCGCCCCCTTTACAACGCCTCCGGGCCAAACGCTGAAGACATTCGACACTTCAGGGGGTCGAACATCCTACGCACATCCACCATTGCGGCCCGTAGGTTTCACCCACGGCTAATGATATTGCACCTCTGCGAGATCCTCCATCGCGCTTCCCTTCCCTACACTGCAAACCCCCAATTTCTAGGCGCTTACGGCCAAACATCGACAAAACATCGTCGATGTTGCCGAGCTCCCTTTGCGCCATCCGGTTGCCCCGCAAGGGGCCTCTTTTTCCGAGCGCAGTCTCGGAAAAAGCCTAGTTCTCTTGGCAAGGATTTTTGGACGTACAGCTTTTCACTTTTACCTTTTGCCATTTGCCCTTTGCCTTTTGATTTTCTTTTACGCCTCCGCCGCACGGCACACCCGGCTTTGAGTTTTGCGTTTTGCACTTTGCGTTTTGACTTTCATTTGCAGCTCTTCCGCGCCGTGCTTATTAGCTTGTCTTGACCGTCACGCCCTTTGCTCCCGCGGTCAAATCGTAGTGCTTGCCGCGGTAGGGCAGGCCGGTGAGTTTGCCCTCGAAGCCGGGGGGCAGGCTTGACTCGGCGAGCATCTGCTTCCCCTGCCAATCCGGCTGGAATCCAAAGAAGGAGCTGACGATGAGTTCGCTGAAGACGGTGCCGATCATCGTGTGGGTGGTCATGGCGCCTCGGCCGGCGATGCGCACCAGATCGCTGTAATGAGTGCCCAACACTTCGTGCGCCTGCGCGTAGGGCCCCTCGTGCGTGACGCGCTCGAAGCGATAGAAGGCATCGAGCGCTTCTTTCCGATAGCCCAGTTTGCAGAACCCTTCCAAGCTGAGGGCGGGCCACTCGTCGTAGGCGCCCATGGGGCCATGGTCAGGGCGATCGGAGCCCGGCGCGGCCGGGTCTTCCAGCGACAGGGCGCGCATCCACCATTCGGCGATGAGCTCACGCTGGACGAAAGCCACCATCTCGCGCCGCATCGCCGGGGAGAGGTCCTCCGCCATCCACTTTACGGCGGTGATGAAATCGTACACGTGGCGAACTTTGAGAAATTGGCCGGTGGGCTGCGCAGCGAGCCAAACGCCCTCCACCGGCACATAGAGTTTCAGCACCGCCGCCGCCAGGGACCCAGCGCTCTGCCGCAATTCCGCCGCCCCGGGCGCGTCGCCACGCCACTCCAGAAGGCCCGCGAGCATGCGCATCATCCCTACGTTCGCCGCATTCAGCGAGGCTACCGCGTGCATGTATTTCGAATCGCATTCCAGGAGGTTTTTCGCCTCGCCATAGTCCGCCAGTTGGCCGGTTTTGGATACGAGCTGCTTCCAGCCGGTCACCAGGCCCTTCAGGTGCTCCAGAACCGTCTTGCCGCCCGCCCTTTCGTCCAGCAATCCGTAGTCGCCGGTGACGCGCAGGTAGCCCTGAAGCAATCCAAAGACCGAAAGGTCGTTGGCCGAATACCAGACGCCGCGGCCCTCGCCGCTCAGGCAGTCCTGCGCGTACCACTTCGAGATGTCCAGAGTGAGCCAGCGTTTTAACTGCTGTTTCATCATTTCGGGATCGAGCATCGACATGAGAAGCAGCGTATTGTCCCAGAAGGAGGTGACGGTGACGGCGAACTGCGGCCCGCCGGTTACCATGATGCGGGGTTGGACGGGCAGGTTCGTGCGCAGCATTTGCAACCGGGAGACAATACCCATGTAGTAGACGCGGCGCATCGCTTC
>JBEKAD010000420.1:0-5249 GCA_050018435.1 Terriglobia bacterium | reverse complement strand
TATCCCTCAAACTGAGTGATTCTGCCTATGATCCGTCTTACTACCATGTGTTTCATAATGACCTTTTTGCGTCCCTTAGCCCCAACGGCGTAGCCGTTATGCTTGGGGGGTTCCCCAACAGCAATGACTTCTTTGCCACGAAGTTTGTCAATTGGGGAACTTCCATCTATGCCCAATCGACAGGGGGGTGGGTTAGTTTTTACGGCGGAGACATAGAGGGCGCAGGGGCGGGAATCGTTATCAATGCAGGCGCCAACAACCATTTTCAAGATTTCTATATGGAGGAAATAGGTGCGCGCGACTATGACCCCATCTATGCCGTTTGGCAAGCAAGCTGGCCGTACATTCAGGGGGCCACTGTCCTGGATAGCAATGGCCACACCCAGGTTTGCATTCAGGCAGGCACCAGCGGCAGCAGCGTGCCATCCTGGAACGCCACCTATGGCGGGACGACGACGGATGGTGGGGCGGTTTGGAGAACCCTGCAATACGCGCAGGTGGTCTACGGAACCTCCAACGCCAAGGGCAATGTCGTAGACGGAGCTTTCGGGCCAACCACACCAATTGAGGATTATTCAGGCGACTCCACACTAAACTACCAGCTTCTGCCGCCGACTCTATCGGGGCTTGATGGGCTTGTGCCGTTCAACTTCACCGCGCGCCAGTTCACCGTTGGGAAGTCCCTGGGGACCAGCCCAAACAATTTTATTTCGATAGACGCCGATGGCGACCTGACTCCGTTGTATGCGAAGTGGGCTGGCCGCCATTGCGGGACTTATGGTTTCTGTGGACTTTCATGGAACCTAGACGGTTTTCACATTAGCAGCAACGGTCAACTTTTAAGTGGCGGGCTCATTACTGATATTATGTCGCCTACACAGCCATCCGCCGCCTTTGTGGGAAGCGGGAGCGGTACAACCTACGGCCCGTACTATGTCGCATGTCATACTCGTGGAGGGGTAACGGGTTTTTCCCCCATTCCGTCTAACACGGTGAGCGGTCCTAGCAGCCTGACCCCAGGCGTCAACTACGTCAATGTGACGCTGCCTACGCTGATGAACTTCGTCAACTATAGTGCCCAATTCTATGCGGGGGATTGCGCTTGGGACATCCTGCGCGGCGACATATACCATTCCGTGGCGACTGGGGTTCGGCCCCTCAATGGCGTCTTTCAGGACGCGAATAACTCCCCGGCTGATTACACACCGTCCCGCAATAGTTCGGGCGACGCGAGCATAGCGGGATACCTGAAAATCGGGACTCCGCCCACCGATGGCTCGACAGCGGCCTGCTTCGACGCGAGTGGGTATCTCTCGACGGGCTGCTGGGCCACTCAAACCAACAGCACAAACAACTCCTCGCAAACCGTGCTGAATATGGAGACCTCGACCACGAATGCGGTAGGGCTCACCGTTACGCCCGTCAATCCTTCGGGGGGGATTGAGAAGTTCGAGGTTACGGGCGGTTCGTACACAGGAAACGCGGCTACGGCCTCGGCTCTGGCGACATACACGAATTACAGCGTTTACGGCTCGGGGAATGGTGTTGGTTCATGGATTACGCCGACCGCCAACGGCCAATGCCTTATGTCGGGGGCCAGCAACTATGGCACGACGATACCGAGCTTCCAGACTTGCCCGACGACGACCTCGCTGCCCTGGTCGAGCTTGACCAACCCTGCCAGCAGCCTGTCGCTCACAATGGGGGCTTACACTTCAACCTTCAGTACCACAACCGCTGAAGCGCAGATGTTCGCGTGGAAAAACACCACGGCGGCAACTAGCAGCCTCAGCCAAGGCTCACCCTTCGGGGCTTATTGCGGACGAGCATATACCACCACGGATACCGAAGACTGTATGACCCTCTCGGAACTTCCTGGGAACGGGGCGAACGCTCCCATCACCTTTAACCTTGGGCACACAGGCGCCAGCACCGGAGCGGTCACGCTGAAGGTAGCTGGCAACCCCGTGATGATGAATCCCTTTACCGTTCAAGGGCAGCTTGTAACCTCTGATGCAAGCCTGAACGCTGCATATATTGCCGCTGACGCTAACACCAATCATGTGCTTCACGCCGGGGGTTCACCAGGATTCGGGGCAATCGCAACGGCGGACCTGCCGACAATCCCGATTACGGGCGGCGGCACGAACGCCACGAGCGCGGCTGCTGGCACAATTCCCAATGCTACGAGTTCGTCAGCATCATCGTGGACATCAACGCCCACACTCGGCAATCAAGGCACGGCAGCGGGCAGCTTGACGATGGCGGGAACGACTGGAACCTCGGGCGCGGTGACGCTTAATGGTGGGACTTCTGGCAGTTGCACGCTTACCGTAGCTTTGACCCTGGGCACGCTTAGCCTGTGCGGAACGAGCGTCACCCCTAGTGATATATTGACATACCACAGCCCCGCGACCGGCATCGCGCGCACCGCCAGCGGGGGCCAAACCGTGGCGTCCGCGGAATTGTCGGGCGACTGCACAACCTCCGGCTCCAACGCCGTCACCTGCACAAAGACCAATGGGACTTCCTTTGTTGCCTCGGCAACCACCGATACCACCAACGCCGCCAATATCACTTCCGGTGTCTTCACCACCGCGCGTGAGCCCAACACCACCGTCAATTCGATCAGCAACGATACTAATGTGACGGGCTCGATCACGGCGCAGAATCTGACCTTGGGATGGACGGGCCAGTTGAGCATTGCGCGTGGGGGTACTGGACAGTCTACCGCGGCAGCCGCCTTCAACGCGCTTTCTCCTCTGACCAACGAAGGCGATCTCTCCTACTACCATTCTTCTTCCAACACACGCTTGGCGATCGGCGGCGCGAACACTTTCCTGACCTCGAACGGCACCGACCCTTCTTGGGGCTCTTTAACCGGGGCAGGATTCGGGTCTCAATCGGCGTATAGCTGGTTTGGGAACGCCACGGGCAGTTCGGCAAACCCTTCCTTCAACACCACAGCGATGCCCGTCAGTATGGGCGGCACGGGCCTGTCGAGCCTGACGACTTACAATTTGTTAATCGGAAACGGCGCGTCAGCGCCAACCCTGCTGGCTCCAAGCTCAACCAGCGGTGTGCCTCTAATCTCTCAAGGCTCTTCCGCCAATCCGGTATTTGGCGCTTTGAATCTCGCTGGCGGTAGCTCCCTCGTCACCGGAACGTTGCCCGTCGGAAATGGCGGCTTGAACTTAACAAGTATCACGGCCTACGACCTCATCATCGGGAACGGCACATCCGCACCGACATTACTCGCACCGAGTTCCACATCGGGAGTGCCTCTTGTCTCACAGGGCTCGTCTTCCAACCCGGCTTACGGAACCGTGGTGGTCGCGGGTGGTGGTACGGGGCTGACGACTTTGACGTCGCATGATTTGCTTATCGGCAACGGCACGTCGGCAGTCACGCTGCTTGCGCCAAGCTCTACCTCGGGCGTACCACTGGTTTCGCAAGGTTCGTCGTCCAATCCAACATTTTCCGCGCTTAACCTCGGGGGGGGTTCTTCCATTGTGACGGGAACAGTGTCCTCCGGCAACCTGCCGTCGACGTTGGTCTATACGGGGCAAACAAACACTTATTCGAGCGGGAACAAGCAGACTTTTGGAGCGTCCACCGGCGGCGCGGCGAGCATCAACACGCCTGCTGGTACCGCGCCCACCACTCCCGCTGCCGGCGACCACTGGTACGACGGCGACAGGATGTACGTCAAGGACGCGGAAACCAACTCCAGCGTCGTTTCCAGTGTCCCGCGGCGCTTTACCATTACCACCGCCGTTACGGCCACCAGCACGACGGCGCAGACGGTCGGCACGTTCGCGGTCGCTGCCAGCAAGACCTACTGCTTGATGTGCCAGCTTTTCATCCAGAGCAGTAGTACGAGCAATACGCCCACCATGCTGGTGACCTGTCCGACCAGCCCCACCGCATCGCAGTTTGGGTTTGTCTACGCACCTTCGGCGACAAGCACCGCGCAGGCGAACGCGGCTTGCGGCACAACCATGCCGTCGCCGACCGCCACGACGACCACTGGTTCAACATTAATTAACAGTCTCAACGGAATGCTCCAAAACGGCACTACCGCCGGCTCGCTGACCATTCAGGTTGAAAGCAGCGGGTCGTACAACACGATTATCGAACCCGGGAGCTTCTGCATCCTGTATTAACCCAAGAGATAGCTGTGGATTCTATCCGAATAGAGGGAAGGAAAATGAAACGAAGAACAGTGATTGCACTGCTGATTGGGATCGCGGGTTTTCTGCGTCCATTCAGAAGAACCTCAGGCCAGGGGGCAGTCGATGATGGCATTTGCGGCGAATATAAGGACGGAAAGGGAGCCACCCAATCCGTTCCGTGCTCGATGACAGGAACTTTCAGCAACAAACGATTGCCCCCTCCCATGTTGGAGTTAAACCTGGATGATTTTAGTGGGCTGGTAGTTTCAAAAGGTTCAGAAACCACCCAACTGACTCGTGACGAGATTTGGGAGATTCTGAGGGAAAATCCACCAAAGCACGTAAACAGCCAATGACCGACCCAGACGGGGCTGGAAGCATCGAGCGGGGGAGTTACTGGATGCTCTGTTAGTCGGAGGCAAACCGGCGGGAACTCCCCCTCTTTAGGGAGCTTCGGGACACAGCTTTGCTCCACGAGGCCAGCAGTAAAGCGACACTCGGAGACCTCGTTCCAGTCCAACATCACGCCGCTATGCAGTAAGCAGGAACGGCTCGGGCTTCCACCACCCCCCGGTCTGATGGCCTATACGGAAGTCCTCAATGGTCGGGGTGTCCCAACGCACTCTTTGCACCGAAGTCTCGCCCGTCTCTCCCTCCTTTTTGCACTGATCCCTCTCTGTTTCGTACTTGTAACCCTGCACACGCACGATTACGAACCCTTCGTAAGTGAAGATTCCTTCGCTTTGTATTCGCCATGTGATATAGTTTCACTTAGACCGAAGAATGAAGCAAGGAGTGCACCGCATGAGAAAACCTACTGCGGCAATGATAGTCATCCTGCTTAGTGTCACCCTTTTGCCCATAAATGCGTCGGCGCAGAATCCGCCCGCCCCGCAAAACACACCGGGCGAAAAGTTTGAGTTGAACACCGTCCTCATGGAGTGCACGTTTGATACTAATTCACCGTCAAAGATAGAGTTTTGAACCAATCAAAGCAGGTCATCGAGCGGACGACCTCGGGGTGTTGGTGCAAGGAATGAAGGCCGGCGGAGAGCTGATCCACGACTGCGTCCA
>JBEKAD010000419.1:0-5258 GCA_050018435.1 Terriglobia bacterium | reverse complement strand
GGGGCCGTCCGCCAGGGCATGGCCCGAGTCCGCCAATCGCAGCAACTCGCCTTCGCCTTCCTCCATCACGCCGGCCTCTCTTTTTGACCTAATTGTCACTGTATTATGCGAGATTCAATAGGGAGTACAGAACCATCCCCCGCACACCTATTCACCCCGGCGAAATCCTCGCGGACCGGCTAAGGGAGATCGGCATCTCGGCCGCGGAGCTGGCCCGCACCCTCGGCGTCCCGTCCAATCGCGTTTCGCAGCATCGGACGTAGTTCTGACTCAACTTTTTAAAACTGTGCCCAATCTCTTCCACCAGCCTGCGGGTGACGCAGCCGGAGGCTTTGAGCTTGGCGCCTTCCGCGTACATCGCTTCCAGAAGCTTTTTCCCTTCCTCGCCCACGAACGTGACGTCCGTGAGGTCCACCGAGACGCGGCCATCGGCAGGGTCAGAGGTGATGGAGCGCCAAACCCGTTCCAGTTCGTCCACCCAGGGACCAGTGAGTCTGCCCTCCAGCCGGAGGGTGGTTGACCGCGAGTTCTTGTCGAGCGTGATTCGTAGCATCGGCTCTCTCTAAATTTCGGACCGACCGCACCAAAAAAAGAAAAAAAAGAAAGTCAAAAGGCAAATGGCAAATGGCAAAAGTCAAAATGCAAAGGTCAAAACCGAAGTAATTCCCGGTTGTGCGGCAAGGGCAGAAAGGCAAAACCCACTGGTCTCCAGGCGATACGGGGATGACGAGCCGGTTCTGCCCTTTGACTTTTGCCTTTTGACATTTGCCATTTGCCTTTTGACATTTGCCTTTTCACTTTCCTTTCTTCCTATCTTCCGCCTGAGCCCTTCCCGCCGACAGAGCCGCTCTGCCCCTGCCCGCTAAGCTGAGGCAGCTTGGAGACATCCCATCCGCCCCCCAGGGCTTTGATCAGAAGGACGGTTGAGTTCATCCGGCGCGTCAGGATATCGACGGCGGCTCGCTCGTTGCTCAGGGCGGTGCTTTGCGCGGTGATGACCTCGAGATAAGTTACCAGCCCGCCCTTGTAGCGGTTCGTGGAAAGCGCCAGCGAGTGCTCGGCTGATTGGACGGCCTGACTCTGCTTCTTACTTTCCTCATCGAGGATGCGCAGTCCCGACAGGTTATCCTCCACCTCCTGGAAGGCGGTGAGGACATTCTGGCGATAAGAGGCCACATTCGCATCGTAAGCGTCCCAGGCTTGGTCCGTGAAGGCGTGGCGGCGACCGGCATCGTAAAGCGTCTCGAGCAACGTCGGGCCAACGGCAAAAAAGCGGCTGGGCCAGGCAAACCAGTTGGTGATCGCAGATCCTTCGAGGCCGGCCGCGGCGCTGAGGCTGATCGTTGGGTAAAAGGCCGTCTTGGCCACACCGATTTCGGCGTTGGCGGCGGCCACGCGCCGTTCCGCCGCCGCGATGTCCGGCCGGCGCTGCAACAAATCGGAAGGCACTCCTACCGGAATCTTGGGCGGGGGCACACTGAGCGGCGAGACGGGAATCGAGAATGTTGATGCCGGCTGGCCCACCAGCGCGGCAATGGCATGTTCGAACTGGGCGCGCTGCACTCCTACGTCGATGGCCTGTGCCTCGGTGGTTTCAAGCTGCGTCTCCGCTTGCGCCACTTCCACCTTGGCAGCCAGCCCGCCATTGTAGCGGTTGGTCGTAAGATCCAGAGCTTTCTGGTATGCGACCACGGTGGAGTCAAGCAACTGCTTCTGGGCATCCAGCCCACGCAGCGCAAAATAGTCGGCAGCCAACTCCGCGTGAATACTCAGCCGGGCGGTTTCCAAGTCTGCCGCGCTGGCCTGGGCGCTGGCCGTGGCAGCTTCGATCGTGCGATGGATGCGCCCCCAGGCATCCACCTCATAGGAAAGGTCAAAGGGCAAAACGTAATCCCCCTGCGTTTGGCCATATTTGGGGCCGGCGTTGGGAGCATTCTTGGAGAATTGGTCTCCGTTGATGTAAGGGCCGGCGCTGACCGTCGGGTACAAGCCCGACCGATTGATGCGAATCAGGGCGCGTGCCTGGCGAAACTGCGCCTCGGCGATCTTCAGGTTTTGGTTCGAGACGTCGACGCGTTCCTCAAGCGTATTCAACTGTGGGTCGTTGAAAATTTCCCACCACTTTCCGCGGATCACCTGGTCCTGCGGCTGGGACGCTTTCCATTCGCTCTGCGGACCAGCGGCGCTGGGCGCAAGCTCCTTATAGGCAGGTGGCGTCGGAACCGTGGGCTTTGCGTACTTGGGCCCGGGCGTGCAAGCGCTGAACAGGAGAAGGGCCGTGGCGAGTAGGATGGCTGCCGCGAAGCGGCAAACCGTGAGTAGCCGTAGGTGAAACCTACGGAACCGGAACGCAATCGATGATTCCGGCCCTGAAGGGGCCGACCCCCGGCCCGCTTCACAAAATATATCGTTCATCGAATTCAATCCCTGCCTCCAACAGCAGCTTGCGGTACTCCTCCGCAAAGGTCGTGCGGCGGTGATGTTCTGCCTGCCCTTTGATGTATTCGATCAAGGCAAGAATTTCCCCCTTGGAATGCGTGAAGGCGCATACCCGTCCTGCCAGTGCGAGAAATTGCGAAACACGGAGTTTTCCTTGATCCACAGGGCCGAGCCCGTTTTTACGCTTTTTACGAGGTCCGCCAGATTCACGGTCGGATGAAGGCTCGTGAGGATGTGCAGATGATCCTCGGTTCCATTTATGCGGTAGAGATGGCTTTCGCGGTTCTTCAAGATGCCCCAGATATAGCGGAAAAGATCCTCACGATGGTCGACCTTGAGCGCGGGGACGCGCTCTTTGGTAGAAAAGACAATGTGATAACAAATCTGCGTATGCGTTGACATGCGGTAATTCCCTAACGGTCAACCCCGTTGGGGTTGAGAGGTTTTAACGGGCACGCTATCCGCAGGTTAAAACCTGCGGCTACTCACGCTTGGTCCGTTCGGGACCACGTACAAAATCTTAATCCCCGCCCCAGGAACCCGATCCGGGATTAGCGATGCGTACCTCCTGACCCTCCACCAGTGAGTCCGGTGGGTTGGTGATCACCTTTTCGCTTCCGTCGAGGCCTGCTACCACTTCGACTTCCGTTCCGAAGTCTCTGCCTATGGTTATGGGAATCAGGGCGGCATGGCCGTTGCGAACCACGCCGACGCGCAAGCCTTCCGAACGAAAAATCAGGCTGGTTACCGGGATGACGACCGTCGAGGTGGCAGAAGGCAGCTTCAAATGGACTTCGGCGTAAGCCCCGGGCAGGATTTCGCCCGTGGGGTTGGCAACATCCACCTCTGTAAGAAGGGTGCGCGACGCCTGCTCAATGGCCTCGGCGGTCCGCACCAGCTTGCCGGGAAAGCGGCGTCCGGGAAACTGCGGGAGCGTCAAGTAAGCCTGGACGCCCGGGACCGCCGCGGGGGAGTAGATCTGCGGCACATTGACGTAGACGCGCAGCGTGTGAATGGCCGCGACATGAAACAATTCCTTGGCGCCGCTGCCGCTTCCGGAACCAATGAGCTGGCCGATATCCGTATTGCGCGCCGTAAGTACGCCGTCGAAAGGCGCATAAACCTTTTCAAAGGATTGTAATTGTTCCAGGCGCTTCACATTGTCCGTGGCGGAGTCCACCATGGCCTTTTTGGCGTGAGCGTCACCCACGACGTTGTCAACATCCTGCTTGGCTACGGAATCGCTTTTCAGCAGGAACTCGTAGCGCGCGGCGGTGGTCTGCGCCAAATCGTAGTTGGCCTTTGCCGTCGCCAGATCTGCCCGCACCTGCTGGAGTTGCTGATCCAGTTCGGGAGTATCGATTTCCGCCAAAAGCTGGCCGTCCTTTACCCTGCCGCCGATGTCCACGTACCAGCGCTTCAGGTAACCGCTCGTACGCGCATAAATCGGAGCGTCGATGAAGGCCTGGATGTTTCCCGGCAATACGATTTCTTCCTGCGGCGCGCTGCGCTTGGGTTGAGCCAGCGAAACCGCGGGCACGGCGAGGTCGCGCGTGTCGGCTTTCACGTCGGCGGCGGCGCGGACACGAGTGGAAATGCCCCGGTAAACCACGGCGCCCGCGACAATCAAGAGAAGCACCAGCCCGAAGATGACTTTGCCCACCCCGGACGACGGGGGGGGGTGGCCCGGCAGACCGGGACCGCCGCTCTGCCCATCGTGGGTTTCAATATCGTAACTTTCGTCAGCCTTCATCCATTCCTCCAGGAACCTGGGCAATTCATTGCCGATTGCCGATTGTCGATTGACGATTTTTTACTTCTGCCTCCGTAGTCTGCCTTTCAATCGGCAATCGGCAATCGAAAATCGTCAATCCTTCCTTCTCGCGCCGTGCACCACGCTGAACACGGTGGGAACAAAGAACAGCGTTGCCACGGTGGCAAACAGCAGGCCGCCGATCACCGCCCGGCCCAGTGGGGCGTTTTGCTCGCCGCCCTCACCCAAGCCCAGAGCCATGGGCACCATGCCGATAATCATGGCCAGCGCCGTCATGATGACGGGGCGAAAACGAGTGAACCCCGCCTCCAGTGCCGCCACCGTGGCATTGACGCCCTCTTGCAATTGTTCCTTGGCAAAACTCACCACGAGAATGCTGTTGGCCGTGGCGACACCCACGCACATGATGGCGCCGATCATGGCGGGCACGCTGAAGGTGGTGTGCGTCGCGAACAGGAACCAGAGGATTCCCGCCAGCCCCGCCGGCAAAGCGGAAATAATGATCAGCGGGTCGAGCCACGATTGGAAGTTCACCACGATCAAGAGATAAACCAGCACGATCGAGAAAACCAGCCCGGCCAGTAGTCCCACGAAGGACGAGCGCATGGTATCAATTTGCCCGCGAACAATCGTCCGCGAGCCGCGCGGCAGATCCCCCTGGCTCTCATCCACAATGCGGTCGAGGTCGCGAGCCACACCCCCCAAGTCCCTACCCTGCACGGCACCGTAAATGTTGACCACGGGTTGAACGTTGTAATGCGAGACTGCGGCCAGCGAAGCGCCGCGGCTGATCGAGGCGAGATTACCGAGGATCTGCGGTGGAGCGCCACTGGAGTTCGAGATGGGAATGTTTTGAAGATCCTGGAGCGAGTCCACGCGGTATTGCGGCGTTTGAGTTGTAATGCTGTAGCTGATGCCGGTCCGCGGGTCCAACCAGTAGGTGGGAGAAGTCTGGAAGCTCCCGCTCAGGGAAATCAGTAAGTCACTGGCGATCTCGCGGGGTGTAAAACCCACCTGCGCCGTCCGGGTTCGGTCGATGTCAACC
>JBEKAD010000418.1:0-5259 GCA_050018435.1 Terriglobia bacterium | reverse complement strand
TCGGCGTCACCCTGCCGGCCATGTAGTCAGGAGACCCACACACGACCGAACGACTAACTGCCGTCATGCCAAGCAGTTCGACAAAAAAACCCGCCTATAACAAAAAGGAAGATGCGTCGGGGCTGCGCGGGGCGCGGGACATGGGAATTATCAGGAAGGCCTTGTAACGGCGGGGCTAAAGCCCCGCCCTTCCAAACCCGTGGTGAGAAATCCGGGTTAGCGGTTCACCCGCCGGTTAGCGGCAACAATCCCTGGTCTGCGTGGTTTGTCGCACGTTTTCTCCGATTTTGCCTTCCGCGAGTTTCAGGCCTAAAGCTAACTTTCTGAAGTCAATAGGGTTAGTTGGGGGTGCATACACCCCGATGGCAGTTGTCATGCAAGGAGCCGGGGCGAAATGACAGAAATCACAAACTTGAAAAAGCCAACACGTCTACCCGACACTTCCAGCCAAATGGTTCGCCAGCGTTGGTTGGACCTGCTCGATCTGAGCTACTCCACGCGGCGAGTAACCCAACAAGAAATTGAACCCGGCGTTCATGCCGTAGTCATTCCGGCAGTGTGCAGGACGGAAACGAACAAAGATTTGGTGGAGGTTGAAGCGCGCGTGGCATCGAGCCAAGTCCCCGCTATGGCGCGGGGCGTGCGGTTGGCGCTCGAGCGCCTCGGCGAGTTCGCCTTGACCCTGCCGGCGGACTATCGCGGGTGGATGGGCGCATGGGGCAAGGACATTGCGGCGGGTGACACGTTGGTCACCGCCTTTGTCGATCTGGCCTATCTGGAAGCCGCGCTGCTGGCCCGCCTCTGGGACCAGGGAGTGCTGGTGGAGTTCGGCTCGCCGCTGGCCTTCTTCCGGCGCGGGGCGTTGACCGATTACGCCAACGTTTACGAAGCCGTAGTCTCCATGGTGGCGGAAGGCCGGTCGCTGGCGGACACGGCGGACCAGTTGGCCCCGGAAATCCTGAAGCGCCTGCAACGCTACGCAAACGCTTACCTTCAGCTCTCCTCTATCTATTCTCAAGCCGAATGGCACATCGATCGCGACAATTTTGTGGTCAAAGTCCCGGGTTCGCGTCTCTCCCTGGCTCTGCAATACTGGGAGTTGCGGGGGGACCACACTTCGGGGCAAAAAGTTCTACACGGTTGGCGCAGCCGCATTGAAAGATTGCTGCAACAGGCAATATCCAGCCCGGACGCCGAATTCCCGAAGTCTTTTGCGGCTTGATCCGCAGATTACGCAGATCAAGCAGGGAGAGAAGAAAACATAATGCGGCAGGATGGAGAGGGCGGCAAGGGGAGCTAGATCACTTCCCGGATACGCCGCCTTTCGTTTAATCGCGTTTTGCGTCGGCCTTCTTTGTTGTCGGTTTGTCTAATCTGTGAAATCTGCGCAATCTGTGGATACGAATGAGTGAAGAAAGACGGGACGAGAGAACGTTTGCGATTATCGGCGCGGCCATGGAAGTCCACCGCCAACTAGGCTGCGGGTTCCTGGAAGCCGTTTATCAGGAAGCCTTGACGCTGGAACTTGCCTCGCGCATACCCTCCCGGCGTCAGGTGGAATTGCCGATCTCCTACAAGGGCCAGAAGCTCAACGCGACTTACCGGGCTGACTTTGTCTGCTACGATTCGGTGATTGTTGAACTCAAAGCGCTCGCGAAACTAAGTGGCACGGAAGAAGCCCAGATCCTCAATTACCTTAAGGCATCGGGGTGTGAAATCGGCCTGCTGCTGAACTTCGGCGCACGGTCGCTGGAGTACAAACGCTTCATCTGGAGTCCGCAGATTGCGCAGATTACACAGATTCACCAGACCAAGCGGGGAGAGAAAAGAGCATAAACCCTCGGGTGGGAAAGCTTCACCTGGAGGTACACAATCTCTTGGTGGCAGCGCCGGATCTACATTGAGCAGGTTATGCTCAGTGGTCTCCAATTGTCTTCGTTTTGTCTAATCCGTGTAATCTGCGAAATCTACGGATATAATCCTTGACCGTGGCAAGACCCAACTACAAAACGAGGATGTTAGCAGGAGTGTGGGCAGCGGCGGCGATTCTCCTCGGTGGAGGCGCGCCGGCATATGGGCAAGCTCCCGGACAGGCGCCGGGGCAAGGGCCAGGGCAGGGGATGGGCCAAAATCCTTCTCCGCCTCCATTCCACATCCCCCACATGGGAGGTTCCCGGCAGGAGCGGCCCCAGCCGGAGACTCCCACGGAGGGTCAGGTCTACGTCCTGCTCTGGTTTGACACGGAAGATTACATCCTGCCGCAAAGCGACGACGCCGCCAAACGCCTTGCGGTGTTCCTGACCCAGCAGGGAATTCCCGCGACCTTCAAGGTGGTGGGCGAAAAGGCGCGCACGCTCCAGCGGCGCCAGCGTCAGGATGTCATCTCCGCGCTCGCCCAGCACGATATTGGGTATCACTCGAATACCCACAGCCAACACCCCACGGTGGCCGAATACGAATCAAACCTGGACTGGGACACGGGAGTAGAGGAATTCACCCGCCGGGAGCGTCCGGGCTTTGACGATGTTGCTCACATCTTCAGAAAGGCTCCTGTGGCTTACGGACAGCCGGGCGCTTCCTGGGCGCCGCAAGCCTTTCCGGCGCTGCAAAAGTGGGGCGTGCGGGTCTATCTGGACGAAGGCAAGCAGGTGGGATTGCGAGGCCGGCCCTTCTGGTACGGGGGCCTACTCAACATCTTCAATACGCGGGAGGGCGAGCAAATGCGCCCCGACGCCAATTGGTCCAACCTGGACATGGTCAAAGTGCGATTTCAGGATACCTACGCCACCCTGACCTCGCGGAAAGCCGGCGGTGTGATCAGCGTATACTTTCATCCCTGCGAATTTGTGCATAAGGAGTTCTGGGACGCAGTGAATTTCCGCGACGGTGCGAATCCGCCGCCGGATCAGTGGAAGTTGCCGGCCGTGAAGACGCCGGAGGATACCGAGAAGGCTTTCCAGTATTTTGAAGATCTGGTGCGCTTCATGAAGTCATTCCCTCGCGTTCAGTTCCTTACGGCATCCGGCGCCGCCGAGAGGTTTCGTGACCACGCGCAGATGCACGTCTTCTCGACACAGGAAGTCGGCGCCCTCGCCGGCCAGGTGGATTCCGAAGTCTCGTTTCAGGTGGGTGACAGTTTCAACCTGAGCGCGAGCGAAGTTTTCTATATGATCAACAAATACTTGACGGGAATCGTCCGGCGACAAGGGATGGAGCCGCTCGTGCTGGAGCGGACTCCTTACGGCCCGGCCTCAGCGCCGGAGCCGCTCACCGCGAAACTGGTCGTGCCTTGGGGACAGGTGGCGCGCACCGTACTGGATGTCCAGGACGACTTAGATAAGACCGGACGGATTCCCAGCGCCATCTGGCTGGGCAGCCAATCTGTCCCTCCGGAGAGTTACCTTGTGGGAATTGCGCAAGCTGCCCAGATCCTCATGCAAAAAGCCCAACCGCCGGATACCGTTACCTTTGCGCCTGCTCGCCTTGCCGCTGCGGATTATGTCGCCGATGACTCCCCTGACCTCTGGGACTGGGTGATTTTCCCCCACGGGTTTCATGCGCCAAAGTTGATGTCGCTGGCCAAGCTCCAAGCATGGACCCTGAAACCGGCGACGAAAT
This sequence comes from Terriglobia bacterium, assembly GCA_050018435.1. Taxonomy (GTDB): domain Bacteria; phylum Acidobacteriota; class Terriglobia; order UBA7540; family UBA7540; genus Bog-366. The sequence continues at coordinate 1,641 of JBEKAD010000418.1, read as the reverse complement.
GATAAATTGGGTGGTGTCCTAATTTGGGTCGTAGCGCCGGGCTTGAGCCCGGCATGTGCCGCCCTAAAGGGCGGCGCTACATTCAAAACAGGACACTACCATAAATTGCGGATAGTGCCCTTACGCTACTGTATTCTGTAGTATCGTAAGTATCAAGGTTCAGGCCGGAAAGGAGGATAGGCCCGTGAAATCTTACGTATTTCGGGTGGTCGTCGAGGAAGATGCCTTTGCGGAGGGCGAAAGGGCTTACCATGCCTATTGTCCCGCCCTCAAAGGTTGCCACACTTGGGGGCGGACCTTTGACGAGGCTCTCGCCAACATCCGGGAGGCCGTGGAACTCTTCATTGAGGATCTCCGGGAGACCGGGGAGCCGATACCGCATGACCCTGAGCGGGACGCGATGGAGTGGCCGACTCCGGCTGTGGCGGTCAATGTATGACCAACATTCCGCGGGGCCTCACGGCTCGGGATTTGATCAGGGCTCTCCATGCGGATGGCTTTCATCTAACCAGAACGGGAGGTAGTCACCGAATTTACCGCCACAGAGACGGTCGGAGAGTCGTGGTGGCGTACCATCGCGTCGGTGACACATTCCCCATAGGTACCCTGAAATCCATGGTCGCTGACATCGCGTGGACAGATGAAGACCTTCAACGGTTAGGGCTCGCCTGAGAGGGCTTCCTGCGGGCAGACCCGCCTTGCCGCTGCGGATTATGTCGCCGATGACTCCCCTGACCTCTGGAACTGGGTGATTTTCCCCCACGGGTTTCATGCGCCCAAGCTGATGTCGCTTGCCAAGCTCCAAGCATGGACATTAAAGCCGGCGTCCAAGTAGGTCTCTGGACGTCTTGACAACTCCTTATAACCTATAACTAAGCCTTAATACCCCTAATAACTGAGGGGAGCCGGAGCGCGGCCCAAAAGATGACTTTATGTCTTCATTAGTTCGTACAGAAATATGGAGATTTCCTACAATTTTTCATAGTGCGATAACTTTACGGACACGTTACGTTTAGACTTCCCATTTGAATTCAATCGGTTACAATTGGCGCAAGTTTGGCCGCAAGTTTGCGGGCAATCTAGCGTTTCTCAGACGGGGTAGCACGCTGTCGGGTTCGAAAGGGACTCCGCTCTTGCAAGTCAAATCTAAACGCATGACCAACCCAAAGGAAAGTCGGGATCTCTAAGTCCCTAAAAGCGAGTTGCCCGCCTTTCCCTGCGAATTTGGCGTTTTGAATTCTTGAATTAGGAGGGAGTATGACTAGACCTAAAGTCCGAGATATTGCGCAATGTTTGATTCTAGTTTTCGGTATGATTCTGCTTTTTGGGGCGACGGCTCAGAATCTTCGCGCCCAGGTTAGTGCTGGATCGATTTCAGGCACTGTCCAAGACTCCACCGGGGGTGCGGTGCCCGACGCGACCGTCAAGGTGACCGGGGTCGCGACTGGACAGGTGGTTTCCACCAAGACAGACCCCACGGGCTTGTTCAAGATTCCCTTCCTTCGGGTCGGTATCTATTCCCTGGAGGTCCGCAAGGAAGGATTTAAGCGGGCTTCTTTCCCCAATGTCGAAGTCGGCGTAGGTGTGGACCACGGCATGGGAACCATCATCCTGGAAGTGGGCCAAGTCACCACCGTGGTG
>JBEKAD010000417.1:0-5276 GCA_050018435.1 Terriglobia bacterium | reverse complement strand
CCACCGCCTTGCGGTCCCCCCTCTCCCCCAAAGGGGAGAGGGGAAAATGTAGAAACTTCAGCCCTCTCCCCCAAGGTGGAGAGGGAAGAAAAAGGCTTGGTTTTGGCGTGGCATTCGTGAGCGGGTAGCAGCGCCCGGCGGAACCGCTACTAAACGATCAAACGGTTCTTTTCCTCGTAATACCGTAAATGGCACGAAAATCTTGCCAAGAAAACAAGATTTTACGGTATTGCAATGCAGGGCCCGCGCTTCGGCCCCTTAAAAGCAGTGACGAGTGACCAGTGACCAGAGACAAGCGGAGGCCGAAAGCGGAAGGGCAGGCTCTGCGGCTTTTCCAGCGGTGCGGGTGGTTGCCGCGCCGCCAACAGGGGAATCCGAATTTCCTATGCTCGCGTCCGAAACACCGTTCCTCAAACCTCTTGGCCACGCCACCGCAGGCGCGGTCACGTCAAAGTCGACCGAACCCGATAGCAGGTGCGTGGGAGGGCAGCGGAGTAGAAGCAAGGAGGGAGGCGGGCAGGGGGGAGCGGAGGCCGAGCGAGGTTGCGGCGGCGCGAAAGCGGCGGGGGGAGAGGGTTGGTGACAGACGGGGGCGGAGGCCTCCAGGCAGGAAGCCGTGGTGAGGAAGTTTGAGGCGGTGAGCCGTTTAACTCATCGCCAGGCCGAGCAAGCGCAAAGGCCGCTGCTCGTCGCGCCGGCTCAAGCAGCGCAAGAAGCAACGTTAAAATGGGCCAAGTCCATAAGCACGCTGCGGCGAAACGCGATCTGGTGGAGCATTTCGTATACCTGGCGGAAAACGCCGGTTTGGAGACTGCCGACCGTTTTCTGCTGCAAGCGGACGAGCAGGCTATACTTGCTCTGTTTTAGGCCCCAAAGCGGCGCCCTAGCACAGCCCCGGCCGAAGGCCTGGGTTTATCACGCAAATCCATTTACACGGTTGAGCCCTGAAAGGGCGATCTAATGGCGCGCCCCTTCAGGGCTTGCGGCTGTAGCCGTTCCATAATTCCCAGGGCGTTGAAGGTGTGAAATAATCCCGGGAAGAGCAAAAGCATTTCTCGCAGAGACGCAGAGACGCAGAGACGCAGAGACGCAGAGGGGTAAAGAAAACAAAGCAGTTGTTAATTACGGATCTCTGCGCCTCGGCGTCTCTGCGCGAATTTATTCATTTTTTCACAGCTTCGTTGCCCTAGGCTGGATTGGGTCGCCCCGTTGGGGCTCAAACATTGAAGGGGCCGAACGCCGTTCGGCCCTACACATTGGCGCAGGGATAGCCGTGCTAAAAGAGGAGCATTACCGCGCGCGCGCCCAGGCTCACGACAATCGCCAGCGCCAGCAGCGCGGTGGATGCGGCGAGCGTCAGACGCCAGCCGATTTCGCGGATCATTGAGGCCAGGGTGGCCATGCAGGGAAGGTAGAAAGTCACAAAGAGGGTGAAGATAAGGATTTGCGCCGCGGTCATTGCGCCCAGGACGTGGGTGGTGCCGAGCGCCTGCATCAGCATCAAAAGCGAGAGTTCTTTGCGCAGCACGCCGAAAATCAGCGTCAGGCCGACCGAGCGCGGCAGTCCCAAGAGCGCCGTCAGGGGCGAGAGCGCGGCGTTGATACCGTGTTGCCAGCCGTAATAATCCACCAGGCTCAGCACCACGCTGCCCACCACCAACAGGGGAAACGCCACCAGCACAAACTCCCGCAGCCGCCACCAGGTTTTGAGCGCCACCACGCGCGGCGCCGGCACGCGATAGGCGGGAACTTCCATCAACATGCCGGGTGAAATCTCTGGCCAGAGGCGCGCCAGCAGGTGTCCCGACAAGGCCACCACGATAATGTTCAGGACGTAGATGCCCAGGGCGTAATTCGCGCCCAGGTAGAATCCCACCAGCGCGAAAATCACCGTCATGCGGGCGGAGCAGGGCACCAGGACGGCCAGAAACGCCGCGATAAAGCGGTCACGCCGGGTGGTGAGAATTCTTGTCGCCATGACCGCCGGAACGCTACAACCATAGCCAACCAGGATGGGCAGGGTGGCCGTGCCGTGCAGCCCCACCCGGTGCATGGCCGCGTCCATCAGGTAGCCGACGCGCGAGAGGTAGCCAATGTCTTCGAGGATCGCCAGGCCCACCAGAAACGGCAACAAGTAGGGCAGCACAATCGCTACCGCTCCGGCCGTGCCCAGCACCGCTCCTTTGACGCCTGCGTAAAGAGCGCTTTGGGCGTTCATGTGCTGCGCCAGCGCCGCCACCAGGGCGTCGAAAAGCGTGAGGATGCGAGCCTCGCCCAGCCTGCCTACGTCGAAAATCAGCCGGAAAAACCCCAGGAAGACTCCCATCAGCACGGCGTAGCCCCAGACGGGATGCATGGCCAGGCGATCCACTTGCTCGCGCCAGTCAGCCCGCGGCCGGGCCACGCGCGCCACGCGCTCGAAGAGGGTGAGGCAGGCCGCATGCCGCGCCGCGGAGACCGCCGCATCGGCGGGCTGCCCGGTGCGCACCGCGATTCCCGCCTGCGCCCACTCCACCAGCGACGCTATTTCCGGCTCTTCCCGCCGGATTTGTGCGGGATCGCTCTGCACCCATTGCAAAGCCCGGAAACGCGCGGGAGGGAAGGCCAGTATTGGCGATTGGTGATTTGTGATGGGTGATTGAAACGGCACTGCCTGGAAATCAGTGGGTGGCAATACCGCCGGTCGCTGAGCAGCAGGCTCCGCAAGGGCGGTTGGGACGCGCGGACCTTGTGGGCCTTCCGTTGCCGGTGTATGCCCGGAACAAGCTGTCGAACAATCCCCTACCGCGCAAGAAATTGCGCGAAGCGCCTTGGAGTGCGGCGGCTTGGCGCCGCCTTCTTCCTGGGTCTTATTCCAGGGCGGCGTCAAGCCACCGCACTCCAAGGGGCCTTCGGCACAATCAAGGGCGGGTAAATGTCCTGACTCCTGGCTCTCCGATTTCTGGAGTCCGATGGACTCCATCGGAGTCCTGAGATCGGACCTGACTCCTGACTCCTCCGTCCCGGCTCCTGACTCCTTGGGAATGGCCGCCGGTTGCCCCTGGGCGCTGACGGCGATTTTCTCCGCCAGTTCTTCCACGACGCCTTCCACTTCCGGCGCATAAATGAAGGCGTGCGGGCGGTCGCCCCCTGTGGCCACCTCCTGCGCCGTGTGGAAGGTTTCGATGATGCCGCGACCGCGCACCCCGATGGCCTCGACTACCGGGACACCCAGGGCGATTCCCAGGGCGTGCGTGTCGATCGTCATGCCTTTGCGCGCCGCCTCGTCCATCATGTTCAGGCAGACCACTAGCGGCGATTCCAGGTCCAGTAACTCGAGCGTCAATTCCAGGCTGCGGGCCAATTGCGAGGCGTCCAGGACATTGACGATAACGTCCCAATCCCCCGCCAATAGATAGTCACGACTGACTTCTTCCACGGCGGAGGTGGGCGTCAGGGAATAAAGGCCGGGCAGGTCTATGAGTTCCAGCACCTCTCCCCCCACCCGCGCCTGTCCGTGGGTGTACTCTACCGTCGTACCGGCAAAGTTTGAGGTGAGCGAACGGTAGCCCGCAACCGCATTAAAAAGGGTACTTTTGCCTGAATTGGGTTGGCCGGCCAGTGCGACTTTCACGGTAGGACTTCGACGCGGATCTTTTCCGCCAGTTGCTTGCCGACCGCAACGCGGGTTCCTTTATTATCGATTTCCAGCGGGCCGCCAAAGGGGGCGCGCCGCAACACCCGGACGCGGTCGCCGGGTTGGATGCCCAATTGGTTGAAGGAACGACGAACTTCCCAACCGCCGGTGATTAAAAGGATTCTAAGCTCGGCGTGGTCGCCAGCTTCGTAGAGGTTGATCGGTGAGGCAAAGTTCGCGGTGTCTCGCATACGACCCCCATTAGCGCAAGAGAGGTTCCAGACCACCGGAGAATCTTCTAAAAAATCGCGGAGGCCGAAAGTGGCTAATTGCAAATGATTTGCAACTAACCCGAACCCCTGGGGGCCATTAAGTCAGGTCTTCTTAATGGTCTGGGGTGAGGGGGATTTCACGCACACGGGTTTCGGGACTCGGGAAACGGGACACGGGACACGGGAAACGTGGCCAGTGACTCGGGTTTGGCGCATGACATGTTGTCCAGATCTCCGATCTCTGAATTCCGGCACCCTCATCCTTCCCACGCGGCACCACAAACCTAGCCCCGATTCCCGAATCCCGCATCCCGAGTCCCGAGCCCGTGTCCCGAGTCCCTAACCCCGAGGCCCTAACCCCGAGGCCCGAGTTCTTGAAGCCGCGCCTCGATGTCCCGCAGCCAGGATTCGTCGCGGACGCCGGGAAGGTTTGCCTGGACGTTCTCGATTCCCCCGCGCCGCGCCGTCTCCGCCAGGCTCGACGCCACGCGCAGGTCGGAAGCGGCTTGCGCAATGGTAATCCCCGCCAGGCTGGCGACCTCGCGCACCACCGCCGCCGCTAATTCTGCCGTTTCCAAAGGCACGACCGAAGCCTGCTTGCTGGCTGCCTCAATAGCTTGCTGGCGGGCGGTTTGCTCCGCCTCGGTGGATTTGGGTAACTTGAAAGCGCGCATGACGGCTTCATAGCTCTGCGCGTCGCGATCGACCGTTTCCATAAGCCGCTCGCGCAGTGCGGCCAGGCGTGCGCGCGTGGCTTCCAGGGCCAGGTGATGGGCGCCGAGTGATTTCCGCTTCAGCGACACGCCGCAGACCATTTCTCCCAAGCCCGCCGCCAGCGCCCCCGCCAGCGCCGCGACGCTGCCGCCGCCGGGGGTCGGCGTGGGGGCCGCCACCGTGTTCACAAACTCCTCGATCATCGCCCGCAGCGGAGCTTGCGGCATTGACGATTGACGATTGTCGATTGTCGATTGGTCGACGTTCGATTTTCGATCTTCGAATTTCGAGTTTCGATCTGCCAAGATCTGTTCCAAGCGATTCTCCACGATCAATTCCGGCCGGAAATTCTCGACCCGCAAGAAATGTACCGCGGCGTCGTCAAATGCTTGGCGCGGAACCAAGCCTACAATCTCGCTGCCCACCACCTGAACGCCGAGCGCCGCAGCTTCCTGGGCCACCGCCTCAAAAACTGTAGCCAGGGAGGTGGTCTCAAAATCCGTCAGGTTCATCGACACCTGCGCCAGGTTGCGGGCTTTCAATTCCACCCCCATCGCCTTAACGCAGGAGAATCCGCCGCTCGAGGCTCGAATTTTCTTGGCGATGGCCTTCGCCAGCGCAACGTCCGGTGTGTTCAGGTTGATGTTGTAAGCGATCAGGAATTTGCGCGCTCC
>JBEKAD010000416.1:0-5276 GCA_050018435.1 Terriglobia bacterium | reverse complement strand
GCTGGATTTAGGATTCAGGATTTAGGATTCAGGGAAAACCGCAGAACCCTCTAGCCCCAAAACTGAGAATTCTTCTTCCCTCGCCCCCTTGGGGGAGAGGGGGGACCGCAAGGCCGTGGGTGAGGGGGTCAAACGCCATGAGCAGATCACGACTTGATTGCTGGCTCGAGTCATTCGCGGGGATCAAGTCGACTTGCACCGAATTGCGGGAGCCTTCCGTGATATGGACGGATTCACGGAAGTTCTCGTAGGTCTGGAGGAATTCTGAACTCGCCCGCGCGCCGGGATACCTCCGCTCGCAGTTCCTCGCTGATATCACTCGCCACGAGAGAGGATTTGACGGGCCCGTGCCTTTGCCATTCTTAAGATGTGTTCCAGATCCATGAAGTGGTCGACTTCCGCTTTCTCTTCCGGTGAAAGGCCATCCGCCTTCTCCCGTTCGATTAAGGTGGCCAGTCTCTGTTGAGCCTCCCGCGAAGGCCGGAACTCGGCCACTGCCTCCGGGGTTGTACCGGCAGCGATGAAGTCGATAATCTCAAGATAGACGGGACTCGTAACGCTCATCCTGTTCGCATTATGCACCGATTGTGTCTTGAGGATACGGCGCTGACTGTGGCTCGCCATCTCCCGCATCGATGCTTGCGTGATGGTCCGAAAAACCTAATTCCTTGATGCTGACTCCTGACTCCTGGCTCCTGACTTCTGGTTCTACGCATTCACCGCCGCAATCCTGCGAATCAGGTCAGCCTGCTCGCCGGCATTCTCCGCGCCGATGGTGAACGCGTCCAGGATTCCCAGTGCGAGGGCAAACTTCAGCGCTTCATCCTGGCGGGTGCGCATGTCGCCTTCGCCTAAAATCTTCATGCCGATGATTCCCTTCCCGTGGGCGCGTCCCATGGCCAAGGTGGCCTTGACGGTGTCGGGGTCGGCATCCATATGGGAGCCGATGGGATTGATGCGGGAGAGGATAACGTCCACCCAAGGCGATTGGGCGGCCTCGCGCAAAGCCTCAATCTTATGGCAGGAGCAGCCGTGGGCGCGGATCAATCCCTTCTCTTTCGCTTCGGAAATCACGTCCATGGTGGGGCGGAAGCGTTCTGTCCAATTCTCTTCCGTCATGCAGTGCATCATCAGCAGGTCGATATAATCCGTGTTCATTTCCTTGCGGAAGCGCTCGAGGTCCGCGCGCATCTGGTCGGGCTCGCGCGCCCAGGACTTGCTCATGATGGTGACTTTCTCGCGCGGGACATGCTTCAGCGCCTCCGCCACGTGGGGATGCGAGCCATAAGAATCCGCCGTGTCAAAAAAACGCAGCCCATGGTCGTAGCCCCGCCAGAGCAGGTCCGCGAGTCCTTGGATTCCCAAAGCCGTTTGGTGGGAGTGGTGGCCGCCCCCCCGGGTGCCCGTGCCACATGCCAGGCGGCTGGTATGAATTCCCGTCTTCCCCAACACGACCGTATCTGCCGCACTAAAGCGCGCTCTTTGCTCCGCCGCCCAACCCGCGAGCGGTGTCGTCCCCATCCATGCGGTGCCTACACCCAAGGCCGTCGTCTTCAGGAACTCCCTGCGTTTCATACTGCTCTCCTCTGATGATTGAGTTTGCTTTCAATTTGTTTGCCGAAACCCCGTCCCTTGGAACGGTTACACTACCATGCTTGAATCGCTCTTCCAAGCGGTTCGTGGTAGGATAGCTTGAGTGCCAATCTCGGGGATTTAATCCGAGGGGGGTGAGTCAGGGTCGGTGCTGTAGCGCTGAGCTTTAGCTCAGCACATGCCGAGCTGAAGGTCGGCGCTACAAGTACCAATTTGTTTGACGCACTACACTACAGTAAACATAAGCCATGGAAGTTTTCCTGAATTCGATTTGGATGCTGGTAGCCATTGGCGCTATCCTCTTTTGGTGGACCGAGGAGGAGCAAGGCGCCCTCGAGCGCCGTGAGCACAATAGCCGCTACCGCTTCCTGGCCCTTGCGTGCGCCCTGGTTCTGCTCTTTCCAGTAATCTCCCTGACCGACGACCTGCACGCCGAGCAGGCCGCCATGGAAGATTCATCCCGTTCAGTCATGAAAGCCCGGAATCTGACGCAGGGGTGCCTGCGCGCAAGCCGGTCTCCATTCATGGCGGCCGTACCCAATGCTCCTTATTCGGCTGCCGTTCTGCATTTGTTTTCGGGTGCGGTCATCCTGGTTGAAACACCTCTTCTCTCCCTTACTTTGATTTCCGCGCACGAAGGTCGCTCACCTCCTTCCAACGCTTAAGAGATTCCAACTGGCCGCTCGAGACAAGTGGCCATGCGCCTTCATTTCCACAGCCGTAATCGCGAGTTTTCGTGCTCTGTAGGGGCACTAGACAATAGCCGGGGGCAACGCCCCCGGAAAGCACGACATTCGTCCCCCGACCCTGAAGGGTCGCATGACTCCGGGCCGGGGGGACGCAGGACCGCCGGGATGTCACCAGGATTCGCCCCTTTCAGGGTCGGTGTTTGTTAGGGGCGCGTTTTCCGGGGGCGCTGCCCCCCGGTATTCGATAGATCCCTTGCGGGGATTATTGGCGGAGAAAATTTCATGCTGAATCGACGACAACCCTTTCCCCTCGTCCTTGGTGTCTTAGTGATTTCCAGCCTTTTGCTAGCGGGTTGCAATCGCCAGACAAGCGCCGACGCGGGGGGGGCGGGTCCGGCAGAAGTGAAGGTGGAGGAAATCCACGGCGATGGAGCCGTGCAAGTCGATCATCCCGAACAATTCCTCTTGGCCACGGTGGAACAGCGCCCGACGGTGGATGAACTCCAGGTGACCGGCGTGGTCACGCCTGACGTCAATCGTGCCGTGCCGGTGCTCTCGTTAGCCGGCGGGCGCGCCGTGGACATCCGCGTCAAGCTGGGCGATGAAGTCACCAAAGGGCAGGTTCTCCTGGTCATCAACAGCCCGGACGTTTCCCAGGCTTTCGCTGACTACGAGAAGTTCCAGGCCGACGAGGTTTTTGCCCGGCAGCAGCTTACGCGTGCGCAGGACCTCTATGACAAGGGCGCCTTTGCCCACCAGGAACTTGAGGCCGCGCAAAATGCCGAGCAGAAGGCGCAAGTGGACGTCCGTACGGCTAAGCAACGTATCAGCGTTTTAGGGGCGGATCTCAGCAATCCTTCTCCCCTCGTTTCCCTTCGGGCCCCAATTTCCGGCGCGCTTGTGGAACAGAATGTAACCGGCGGTGCAGGCGTTCGCTCCCTGGATAATTCCCCCAATCTTTTTACCATTGCCGACCTTTCCAAGGTCTGGGTGCTCTGTGATGTCTATGAGAATGACCTTCACCGCGTACACTTGGGCGACTCCGCCGAGGTGCGGCTGAATGCTTTCCCCGACCGCGTTTTCGCCGGGCGCGTCGGGAACATCAGCACCGTGCTTGACCTGTCGACACGCACGGCAAAAGTCCGCTTGGAGCTTGCCAACTCGGGCGGCCTGATGCGCGCGGGGATGTTTGCCACTGCCACTTTCCGATCGCGGACGGAGCAACTGCGGCCCATGGTTCCCGCCACGGCCATCATGCGTCTGCACGATAAGGATTGGGTCTTCGTGCCCCTGGGAGGAAACCGCTTTCGCCGCCTGGAAGTGCAAGCAGGCCCGGTTTCTTCCGGTGGATTTCAGGTCATCTCGAGCGGCCTGGCCGCGGGCGGAAGAGTGGTCGCCAACGCTCTCCAATTCGCCAGTGCCGCGGGGATGGAATGAGAGGATTGAGTGATTGAATCATCGGGTCATTGGATCATCGGGTCATTGGATCATCGGGCCATCGGGTCATTGAAGTACTTGGGTGGCTTGGCTAGGGTGGGATTGGGCAATTCTGAGGACGCTGTGGTTTTCAATTGCCAAATCGCCAATCACGAAATCACTCAATGACCCGATGACCCGATGGCTCGATGGCCAAATCCCTGAATGACCCGATGAATCAATGGCCAAATACCTATGATCCGCTACCTCGTCGATTTCGCTCTGCGCGAGAAGTTCCTGGTCTTGAGTCTCGGGGTCCTGCTGCTCATCTGGGGGTTCATCTCGTTTCACCGGCTCCCGGTCGAGGCCTATCCGGACGTTGCCGACAACTATGTCAATGTCATCACGCAATGGCCGGGCCGCGCCGCCGAGGAGATGGAGCGCCAAGTCACCATTCCCCTTGAGTTGCAAATGAATGGCCTGCCCCACCTCACGCACCTGCGCTCCATATCCTTGTTTGGAATCTCCTCGGTGACCATGATCTTTGACGATGAGTCCAACGACTTTGAAAACCGCCAGCGAGTGCTGGAGCGCCTTTCCCTGGTGAGCTTGCCCAACAATCTCAACCCGCAAATCGGGCCGGATTACAGTCCGGTGGGCCAGATCTACTTCTATACCCTGCAAAGCACGGACCCGCGTTACGACATCATGGCGCTGAAGTCGCTCCAGGATTGGGTGGTGCTCAAACAATTGAAGTCCGTGCCGGATGTTGCCGACGTGGACATCTTCGGAGGGATCACGCGCGAATATCAGGTGCAGGTCGATCCCAACAAGTTGATCGATTACGGCTTAAACATCGCTCAAGTGGAACAAGCTCTGGCCGCGAATAACGTGAACGCGGGAGGAAGCTTCATTGAGAAGGGCCAGCAGGCTTTCAACGTTCGCGTGGTGGGCCTGATGCAAACGGTCGAGGACGTCGGCGCCACGGTGTTGAAGTCGCAAAACGGCACGCCCGTCCGGGTGCGCGATATCGCCGTGGTGACGCAAGGCGCCAAAATCCGGCTAGGGAAACTCGGCAAAGCACTGCCTCGCCAAGACGGCAAAGTTGTGGATGACGATGATGTGGTTGAGGGCATCGTGCTGCTGCGCAAAGGAGCCGACGCCGAAAAGGCCCTGGCGGCCCTGCACGAAAAAGTGGATTTCGTTAATCGCTACGTGCTGCCGCCGGGCGTGAAGATCATTCCTTACCTTGACCGCAGCGACCTGGTCGGTTACACCACGCACACCGTCCTGCACAACCTGAGCGAAGGCATCGCCCTGGTGGTCATCATCCTTTTCTTGTTCCTCGGCAACCTTCGCAGCGCGTTCATCGTGGCGCTCACCATCCCCTTCTCGCTTCTCTTCGCCGCGATCCTGCTCGACCTTCGCCACATTCCTGCCAATCTCCTTTCACTGGGCGCGCTGGATTTTGGCATGGTGGTGGATGGCTCGGTGGTCATGGTGGAAAACATCTTGCGTCACCTCAGCCTGCGCCGCGACCGTGAGAAAAGTCTGGCGGAGACCATCCGCGAGGCCGCG
>JBEKAD010000415.1:0-5283 GCA_050018435.1 Terriglobia bacterium | reverse complement strand
GGGCTGAATGCGCGCACCCGCGGTGTCCAGCAGAAGATGTGGGACACGATCAGTTGGGGGAGAGGGGGGACCGCAAGGCGGAGGGGGCCCCACGTTTTGCGGGTCGTGGGGGTGAGGGGGTCTCTGCGGAACAAATTGATGAATAATCTCCTCAAACCCCTTATGTGAACAGTATTGGGGCTAACCGTCGCCGAGGACCCAGCATCCCCCAATTTTGCTTGTGCCGCGAGGTGTGCAGACACAAATCCCCGGCCACCCCCTTTCAGTGGCCGGGGACCCAGCATCCCTTAATTTTGCTTGTGCCCCGAGGTGTGCAGACACAAATCCCCAGCCACTGCCTTACGGTGGCAGGGGAGTCATCATCACCTTAATTTTGCTTGTGCCCCAAGGTGTGTACACACAAATCCCCGGCCACCGCCTTACCGTGGCCGGGGAGTCAGCATCTCTCAATTTTGCTTGTGCCCCAGGGTGTGTACACACAAATCCCCGGCCACCGCCTTGCGGTGGCCGGGGAGTCAGCATCCCTTAATTTTGCTTACGCCTCAGCGGTTGGCGATCATGCCCTCTGAGGGACCGGCAATTAAAGCACTTCGCGGCGCTTACGCCCTACGCCAAGAAGCCCCAATAGGCCAAAACCGAGCATTGAGAGGGTCGCCGGTTCAGGCACGAGGTTTGTCGGCGTGTAGTTGTAAGTGATAGTCGCTTCGGCTTGGGCCTCCGTGCTCTGGGTAAGATCCAGGTTTCCACCGGTGAGATCGGCAATGGTATGTGTCGTCGTGTACAGCGGGAAGACCAGGAGCCCGCCGCCTTCGAATGCCCCCAAACCGGTACTGTAGGTTGTACTCGCAGAAGCTGAACTATTTGTGTCCGAAAAAGCCACCGACTGGCCTGCGGCCAGATACCCAGGAGTTACGGTAACCAGCACGGGGTAGGCTGCCAGCAGCCACGAAGTGAAATTGTTTGCAGGCACCGTGGTGCCCGGCGCCAGGATTTCGACACGCAGGGAAGAATCATACTCGTTCACGGTTACCGTATTAAGATTATTATTCTTGACGTTTCCGCTGGAATCCATATTCGCATAAAGCGTCAAGGTGACGTTGTTCAATGTGCCCAACGCTGGATTGAACTTGGCCAGCGATATGTCCTCAGGAGAAACACCAGTCCAATCGGTGGCAAACATGGTACTCGAGCTTGGGTACCATGCGGATTCCGTGATGAAATTGGCAGCGGCAAAAGACGCCCCCAGAGCAAGCACGGCAAGTAGCATCGACACCCGGCGAATTACTTTCATCATTTTCATTTCCCTCCCACGAATTTTGAGATTAGCAGGTAGCGACCCCGAGCAGCGCCTTAACCGGAATACTGCTCGATGAGATGACCCCGCCTGTAACACTTCCCATGACGGTCGTTGAGGCTGCTGCACCGTTATTAGCCGCGAGAAACTGAATTTCGCCGGCTAAGCCAACGATGGGCAACAGCAAAACACAGAGCGCAGCGACAAGGGATGCTCTTTTCCTCTACTCCTCCTCATGGAAATACTATCTGATCAGCCTGGGACAGAGCACGCGACGTTCCAAATATGGGCATAAACTGCGACCTTTAGTTTCAATTGGTTACAGAACGTCCAAATTCGAGTTCCCCTCTGGATGTGCAAACCGTTGCGCTGATACTGCATCACTATGGAAAGTCCCCAAAAGGTTCCAGAATCTGACTGCCCATTCGAATCAAGCCTCAGCAACGGGTTGGGAAGCCATTTTGTCCGGGGAGAGCGAGCCGGCGGCAGAAAGCCCCGCATCCCGAATCTTGTACAGCAACGACCGATAGCTGATGCTCAGGGCGCGGGCGGCGCGTTTGCGGTTCCAACGGTGGGCTTGGAGGGCTCGCAAGATGACTTTGCGCTCGAGCTCGGTCACGGCCTGCTCGGTAATCTCTTTTAACGACATGTGACCATCGGCGGGGATCTTGGGCTCGAAGGTTAAAGAGGGAGGACCAACGACCAGATCCCTGGTGACTTCATCCTCGCTTCCCAGGATCACATAGCGCTTGACCAAGTTCTCGAGTTGGCGAATGTTTCCTGGCCAATCGTATCCTTTCAACGCCAGCATCAGGCGGGAAGAGATAGGCCGAGGGGTACACTTGAACATAGCGGCATGGATTTGCAGGAAGTAGTCCACCAAATCCGGAATATCCTCACTTCGTTCGCGCAGAGGCGGCAGTCGCATGTCAAGGACGTTGACCCGATAGAAAAGATCCAAGCGAAAGGCGCCCGCCTCGATTTCCTTCTCGAGATGGCGGTTGGTGGCGCAAACGATCCGAACCTCGACGCGTTTGTCCTCCTGGGCGCCAATCCGCGAGAACTGGCCATCCTGGAGGAGCTGCAAGAGCTTCGCCTGAAGCCCCATGTCAAGCTCGCTAATCTCGTCCAGAAACAGTGTGCCGCGATTGGCCAGCTCGACGCGGCCGGGTTTCATGCCATAAGCGCCGGTAAACGCGCCTCGTTCGTAACCGAAAAGCTCGCTTTCGAGTAACGTGCTGGGAATGGCAGGACAGCACAGCTTCACGAAGGGGCCGTCGCTCCAGGGAGCTTGGAAATGCAACAGCTTGGCTAGAACCTCTTTGCCTGTCCCGCTCTCCCCTTGGATGAGGACCGGCACGTTCGTCCCGGCCACCTTCCGAATTTTGTGACGGACGACCTCCATGGCGTGTGAGTGCCCGAAAACCACGGAGTCCGGGGGGAGGTTGGGTTCACCTACCCCAGGCAACCCTGGGCTTAAAGTCGAAGTGTCCTTGGCCAATTGCTGGCCGGCATGTTCCACGATTCACCCTTTCCATCATCACAGGTATCGTCGTTGCAAAAACGACGGGTCGAAGACCGCTTGAGAAGCTGTAAAAAAATCCCTAAATTATTGCTCACCGCGGAGGCGCGGAGGCCCAGAGGTTTGAAAACAAAAGGCCTTTTCTCTGCGTTTCAGCGCCTCGGCGGTAAAGAAAGCAATTTTTCACAGCTTCTTGACTCATGGCCGCAACATCCGCCGCCGTATCACCTTACCGCCCTTCGCCGGGAGACTTACAGATCCGCCATAATGTCACCCAGGGGACCTTCACCCTTGGCAGGCTTTGCCAAATTCCCCCGGGCCGAGACGGATGCGCTTTGCCTTGGTCAAGCCAGAGAAATGCACACGGAAGACCAAAGAGGTGCAAACTCGGAACTTTTTACCAGATCTTAGTCGTATGTCTAGGTCAGGGGAGTAGGGCCTTGCAGTTTCATAGGGCTGCACGCCTTGGGGAAAGAAGGGTGGGGCAGAAAAGGGTACTCCCCGCGAGGGCAGAGACGTGGGAAAAGTGAAAACATTTGCACACTAGGGAAGGAACTTTCCCTCCCTGACCCTATCTCCTGACCTGGAGAGGATTTCGTTCAAGCGGCGGGGAAACCTTAGGGGCATGTCCGAAGCTGCGTCAGCGGCGGCATCCTGCTGGCCCACGGCGCCAGAAGGAGTGAAAAAATTCGAAAACCGGGGATTTCACAAGACGTAACTCATTGAAAATTCAGGTAGGGGCACGCCATGGCGTGCCCCTACGCCAATTTTCAATGGGTTACACCGGTAGGGGCACGCCATGGCGTGGCCCCTACGCGGTGCGCGGGTCGGTTCTGCCGTGATCTTCCTCAAGGCCATAGGCGCGAATCTTGTAGAGCAAGGCCTTGTAGCTGATGTTCAGAAGGCGGGAGGCAGCCTTGCGATTCCAGTTCGTGCGTTTAAGGGCCTCGCCGATGGCCTTGATCTCGGCCTCATCCTTGAGGCCGCGAACGAGTGATTTCAGACCGCCACTAGTGGTTTTCACCGGGGCCGGGGGGGGCTCGGGAGCACCGGCGGCTCCCCCCCGGCGAGTGCGGAGTTCTTGGATAACCTGGTACTCATCTCCAAGGATCAAATAGCGCTTCACAAAATTCTCCAACTCGCGCAGGTTACCCGGCCAGGAGTGCTCGAGCGCGGCCTCCACCAGGGCCGGCGTGAGGGGGAGAGGGTCACGCATATAGCGCGCGGCGAAACGGGCCATGAAGTGCCGGAGGAGCAAAGGAATCTCCTCGCGGCGCTCGCGCAGCGCCGGCATGGTCAGAGTGAACGCGTTCAAGCGATAATAGAGGTCTTCACGCAGTTTTCTGGACGCCAGGGCCTGGGGAATATCCACGTTGGTGGCCGCCAGAATGCGCACGTCTACCTTGATTACCGAACGACCGCCGAGCCGGGAAAACTGATGATCCTGCAAGACGTGGAGCAGCTTGGCCTGCAAATTCGGCGACATCTCGCCAATCTCATCCAAAAGGATTGTCCCCCCATCGCAGAGCTCGAACCTGCCCGGCTTGGGCTTTACCGCACCGGTAAAGGCGCCAGCCTCGAAACCAAAGAGTTCGCTCTCCAGGAGATCGTTGGGAAGGGCCGCGCAATTGACCTTCAAGAAGGTGCGCTGGGCGCGCGGGGACAGGGTGTGGATTAAGCGCGCCAGAACTTCCTTGCCCGTGCCGCTCTCACCCAGAATCAGCACCGGGACGTCCACGCCCGCGATCATGGCCACTTGCCCGCGAATCTTGCGCATGGCCTCGCAGGCGGCAAGAAAGTAGAGGTCATCTCCCACCTCTTCCGCGGTCTCCAGCGAGGCCACCTCTTGCGGCCCGGGGTCGGAACGCCCCAGGGCCCTCTTGATCACCGCGTCCAGGTCCGCTTTTTGGAACGGCTTGGGCAAGTAGTCTTGCGCCCCCAGACGGATCGCCTTCACCACGGTCCCCGGATCGCTGACACAAGAAAGCATGATCACTTTGATCCCCGGCCGGATTTCGCTGAGACGTGCCAGCGTCTCCAGACCATCCAGCTCGGGCATGGCCACGTCCAGCAAGACAAGATCGGGAGGCTCCTCCTGGACGCGCCGCACCGCCTCGAGACCATTGGAGGCCGTCTCCACCTTGTAGGACTCAACTTCCAGCAGGGTGCGCAGAAAGTTGAGCATATGAGGTTCGTCGTCAACCACCAGGATGCGCGGGGCGCTCGCCATAGAATCCTTCCTGCGTCGATGTTCGTCCCATTTTAACAACACCAAGCGCTGTCCAGCAAGGGCTAAACCTGCGGGGTAATGGGTCAGTTTGGTTTTTTGTAGCGGCGGTCTCTGACCGCTGGCTGTCCCAATTAGCGGGAAACCGTCGTACTCCATGCGGCTCTGCCGCGCCGCTGTGCGGAAAGGCTCCGCCTTTCCGGCCCAGCTTGCCCATTTTCTCCCCCTCCGCGCCGCCTG
>JBEKAD010000414.1:0-5285 GCA_050018435.1 Terriglobia bacterium | reverse complement strand
GCTCCGCCTGACGGTTGCCGGCGAGGCGGTCATACCTCATTTTCAGGACGTTCTTGAACGCCGGGACTCCGCGATTAAGGCGATCTCCGATTGGAAGCAGCAAACCGGCGGCTTGGTGCGCGTCGGAGCGGGCCCCAACTTCAGCAGCTATATGCTCCCCCGGATCATTTCCAAATTTCAACACAAGTATCCGAAGATCGAGATTTTTATTGAGACCGGTAACGCGAAGCTGCTGACGGAGTCCCTGGAAAACGGGTCGTTGGATCTCATCTTTGAGGTCGCATATCTGGATGCGGAGAGCCACGAGTTCATCCCCATGGCTTTGTGGGAATCGCACGTGGGCGTCATCTCGGCGGGCGGGGGGCTGCCTTCCCATTGCTCGATGGACCGCTTGGCCCACGTACCGTTTATTCTTTTCCAGAAGGGCTCGCGCATGCAAAACATGATTGATGCGCACTTTCAGCGCATCGGTTTCCGGCCCAATGTGGTGATGCGGTCTGACAGCGCGGAAGCCATCAAAGCCATGGTGAAGAGCCGGCTGGGCGTGGCCATGCTCTTCCTGTATAACGCCAACACGGAGTTTCGCACCGGGTCGCTGCGCATGATCCACACTGACGCCCCGCCGCTGTCGGCGCGCATGGTGCTCCTGAAAAGGAAAAGCAGCTATACCCCGCGAGCCCTTTCCGCGTTTGTCCAGGTGGCACAAAGTACGAACTGGACCAACCTTCATCCCATGCCCTTGGAACCGACCACTCCCCAAGCAAATCACCCTTAACACGGATTTCTCACCACGCTGGAACGCTTTTGGGCGGCTGCCGGAAGGGCGGGGCGGCGCCCGTCCCGACTTGTCGGGACAGGCTGCGGAAAAACCCTCTGGGACTGTCATTCTCGTGGTGAGAAATCCGAGTTAATACTCAGGCGAAATCAGGCGGTCGAGTTCGTCAAGGGGGTTCGCAAGCTTGCAGGCCGCCAGCATGGGCTTTTCGCTCAACTCTACGCGCTGCGCCGCCCGGGCGACCTCGCGCGCGATTTCATGCGGGATAACCACCGCGCCATGCTGATCGGCATGGATCAAATCGCCCGGAGACACGTCCATTCCGAAAACCTTCACGGGCTGGTTGAAATCCTCCAAGTGCGCGTAACCGTGAGACACCTGCACGCCGGAGGCAAAGAGATGAAAGCCGAGGCGCTCCACCTCGTCGAGATCGCGCACCGTGCCATCGGTGATGACACCCTGGCTTCCCAGCGCTTTGTGCAGGCTGGAGTTGACTTCGCCCCAGTACGCGCCGCCCGGCGCCGGACTCAGATCCTGGACCACGCTGAGGCGCGGTCCGGGGAAGGACCGCAGGTATTCCCAGTAGGCGCGGCGCGAGACTTGGCGGGGATTAGGCGCAGGTTGGCTGGAGATGATGGTCGCCGTGCAGGCGTAACCCACCACCGGTCCTAATCCCGGGAAGAGGCAGCGGAGGCGTGAATCGGTAACCCCCTCCAGCCGCGGACGTACCTGAAAGGTCTCGATGGCGTTGGCAATGGTGGGCGACGAGTATCGCCGCAAGGCTTCCAGTTCTTCCGTACTGAGTAATTCGTCGGCCGGGGGCTTGCGAATAAGAGTTTTCATGGGCACAGTTCCGTATAAGATTTTCCACGGGGGCAGTCTAAAACGGCTGGCCGCCAAAAACAATTCAATTTTATTCATGGGTAATTCAATTTTGCGCATTTCACCCGGTCTTCCTTCGCGGGGTGACACGATGTCCGATCCCTGCCGATTCAATATTCGTAAATATGGCCTCACTAGAATTCAATTGACTTTAGGCTTGGTGAAATCTACTTTATCTTGAGGCGAAAGGTGTCGCGTGCCGTTTCGCGGCCAGATGCTCAGATACCTGGCGAGGTGATGCTGGTCCGGAGGCGAATCGGCCCTTAGGCACAGGAGGGTGTTATAGAACGAATTCGTACCCTCGGCTGGAGCGGCATTGGGCCGAAGGCAATGATATTCCGCGGTTTCGGCTCCGCGGCGCAGTTCCCCTTGTTTCACTGCAACGCTGATGTAACTGCACTTCCTTTATTGCGTCGGGTCTGGGTCGGATTTGCCACTTATTCTTATAAGGAGACAATCACATGAAAAGTGTGTGCAAGGTCAGTTTATTGCTTCCTGCTTTTTTTATGCTTCTGACGGCCGCCCCGCTGTATCCGCAATCCGGCGCGAACGGCGCAATCAGCGGTTTCGTCACCGACCCCTCGGGGGCGGCGGTTGTGGGGGTAACCGTCAAAGCCACGAACGTCAACACCGGCGTGAGTTACAGGGCCGGAACTACTACGGATGGCTATTACACCATCAATTTCCTGATACCCGGCACGTACCGCGTGGAGGTAGCGCAGCCGGGCTTTAAAACTGCGGTGGTGAACAATGTGGTGGTGCAAACCGCCTCCAACCCCACGGTGAATATCGCGTTGACCTTGGGCGCGGTGGCGCAGACCGTCACGGTCACCGACACGACCTCCCTGGTGGAAATGCAGAGGGCTGACGGCGGAGCGGTGGTTGACACCAAGCGCGTCGACGACGTTCCCACGATGCAGCGTAATGCCACCAGTTTGCTGTATACCGCTGCCAGCGTGCTTCCCACCAGCACGGAGAAAACTACGACCCTCGAGGATGTCAGCAAATCGAGTAGCCAGAGTATCAATGGCAGCGTAGACGGCATCCAAAACGGTTTTACGGAAACCAACGACGTTCTGGTGGACGGCGTGGAAAACCGCGTCAGCGACTCCTCCAGTGGATCTTTCATTGGCTATATTCCGAGCCAGGAGGCGGTCGGCGAGGTGAAGGTGGTCACCAATCCTTTCAGTGCCGAGTACGGGCGCACCCTGGGGGGGGTCGACTCCTACACGACCAAGTCGGGCACGAATCAGTTCCACGGCCAAGCCTTCGAGTACAATCGCGAGTTTGGATTGTCGTCGACCCTCTTCGATAGCAATAGGGCGATCCCCACGGTGGGGAAAACCCCCCTCCTGGTCAATACCCCCGGGGGGCAGATCGGCGGTCCCCTTCTGAAGAACAAGCTCTTCGGCTTCTTTTCCTATGAGTACATGATCCTGCATACGGCGGTGGTGGAACACGGCTACGTTCCCACCGCCAAGATGAGGCAAGGTGATTTTTCCCAACAGTATTACGGTGGAACCGTAGCGAGCCCGACCGCGATTACGCTCTACGATCCGTTTTCTTGCCCCACCACCGGCACCAGCACCTGCACATCCCGGTCGGTGATCGGGAGCCTCAATGATTCCGTAATACCGTCGAGTGAGATGAGTCCCATCGCTGCTGCCTTATGGAATTACATCCCCCTACCCAATGGCACGGGCCTTCCCATCACGGGGTTCGATAACTATCACCCCAATGGCACGGGCGCCGCGCCGACGGACACGGATGAGCTGGTCGCGCGCGTGGACTACAACATCAACGACAAGACCCGGATGACCTTCCGCGCCATCTACGAGGACTGGAGGGGCCTCCCCGAGACCTTCTACAACATTGCCAATGACGCGGCGGAACTCAACGCCCCCAGCCAGCGCACCGACCACAACGACCTGCTTAATTTGACCCACACCTTCTCTCCCACCAGCGTCTTGGATGTGCGGGTGGGAATGGAGCGCTTCATCGGGGGTAACCCCAGCTCGACCTATTCCTGCCGGGCGTCGGACACCTCGTGGGGATTTAGCGCCGCGTTCCTCGCGCAGGCGTCGCACTGCATGCCGGTTTTCAGCTTCACCAGCAACTCGGGTGTTGGTGGAAACTACTTGGGATCGGGCACCAGCGCCTTTGCCGGCGCCGGCCTGTCCGGCAACCTCCGCCAACCCGATTACGTCGATACCCTGAGCGGTGTGTTCCTGAAATCGCTGGGCCGGCATACCTTCAAGTTCGGCGGCCAAGGCTTCATGGAGCGCTATTACAGTGCTAACCAGGGTCACAACTCGGGTGCTTTCAGTTTCACGCCTCAGGCCACCCAGCAGAGTCCGACGGCAGGGCTCCAGGCGTCGCAGGGCGATTCGGTCGCGTCTTTCGACATGGGCGTAGGGTCGGTGTCCCTCGATGTCAACTCTGAGCCCGCCCGCCAGACCTTGTCGGCCGTATGGTTCGTGCAGGACGACATCAAGGTCTCGCGCAAGCTCACCATCAACGCCGGCTTGCGCTGGGATTGGGACGGCGGACTCACGGACCGCTTCAACGCCATGATGGCGAATTTCAACACCACCGCCGTGCCCAACACGCCGACTGCGCTGGCCACGCAAGTGGCGGCCGCTGCCGTTGCACTTGGCAGCACTTGTCCTGCTTGCGCCAACTTGGTGGGGGGCCCGACCTTCCCGGGAGCTAATGGCCTATCGCGTACCGCTTATGATTCCGCCTTCACCAATTTCGCGCCCCGGCTGGGCGCCGCTTACGCCTTCAGCCCGAACACGGTCGTCCGCGCGGGGTGGGGGTTGTTTTACATGCCCTTCATCTATGATCCCGGGCAAACCGCGAACGGGTTCAGCCAGACAACGAGTAACGTCCCCTTCAGTTCCACGAACGCGGTCCTGAGCCTCATCACCAATCCCTTTCCCAGCGGCCTCCTTGCGGCCACCGGATCAAGTCTCGGGTTAGAGACGAACCTGGGCACTGCCCTGACCGTCGATGCCCCGCAGGCGCGGGAGCCGCGGGCGCAGCAGTTTAACTTCAATGTGCAACACCAGTTGCCCCATGGCATTCTGGTTACCGTGGGCTATAACTACAATGGCGCATCGCGCTTGCCGGTTAGCCTCAACCTGGACCACCTCTCCCTGGCGCAAACCCAGCTAGGCTACACTTACTTGAACACCTCGGTGCCCAATCCCTTCGCGGGGTTGATGCCTGCCAGCGTGGCTTTGAACAAAGCCACGGTGGCGCAATCCCAATTGCTCCTGCCTTACCCGCAGTTCACCGGGGTTACGGAGAACTACATCCCCATCGGCAACTCTGCTTACCACGGTTTCAGTGCGCAGGTTAACAAGCGCTTTAGCAGCGGACTTAGCTTCTCGGCCGCCTATACCAACTCCAAGCACATGGATCGTGGCGCCTATATGAACCCCTTCGATACCCAACTCATGAAGGAGATCGATCCCCTTGATGTGGCGCAATTCCTCAATCTCTATGGGGTCTATGAATTCCCCCTCGGCCGTGGCAAGTCTCTTGGAAGCCAGATGCCGGGCTGGGCCAACCAGATCTTTGGGGGCTGGCAACTCAACTGGATCCTTCGCTTCCAGAGTGGCGA